>JADLDQ010000272.1 GCA_020846575.1 Burkholderiales bacterium | reverse complement strand
TACCCGTAGGACTTCGAGCGCCCGCTCCCGTTCGGGAGAAACTCCTCCTCCGAGATCCTGTTGCCCAGACCGTCGTACGAGTAGAAGTGCTGCGAAATCAAGCCCGTAAAGGTGCCGCTCAGGGCGTACTCGTTGCTCACCCGGTTGATGGAATTGTCCTCGTTGTATGCGTACTGGGTCCTCAGCCCGCCCGCCCCGTTCGTCCCGTACCTCACCAGGCGCTGCTCCAGTCGCCCTGCAGGGTCGAACCGGAACTGCGCCGTATCGCCGTTGGGCGCCGAGATCCCCGACAGCCGGCCCGCCGGATCGTACAGATACTGCGTGACCGCGCCGTCGGAGTCCATGATTCGATCCAACAGGCCCCCGGGGCTCCAGCGGTAGGCGAGGCTCTTCGCGGCCCGGCTGTCGGTGACGCTCTCCAACCGGTGGGCGGCATCGTAGGCGTACGTGTAACCCACCTCCGGGTGCTCGATCTGCAGCGCTTGCCCCAGGGCGTTGCGCTGGTAGCTGGTGGTGCGTCCGCCCTGCTCGATGCGGCTCGCCATGAGCCCGCCCCGGTACCAGTTGTAGGTGCTCGTGTGCCCACGGGGATCGGTGCCGGTCCGCAGCTCGTTGTTCGCCGTGTAGGTGAAGCTCCAGAACCGCCCAATGCCGTCGGTGCGCCTGATCACGCGCCCGAAGTCGTCGTGGTCGAATACGGCCTGCACGGTGAGCTGTTCGACGCCCGCGGCACAAGGCTGCTGCGCGCTGCTCGGCACGTGTCCCGCGGATACCCGGTGCAGGCTCCCCAGGGCGTCGTACTCCAGCCTGGTCACCGGGCACACCGGCCCGTTGAATAGGTCCTCGTACTGCGGCCCGACGACTCGTTGCGGCCGATTCAGCGCATCGTAGGCGCTCGACGTAACCCGGTTCGCCAGTCCCAGCGCGCTCGGCGCCGGGATCACCGTGATCCGTGTCGTGTTGCCGTTGGCGTCGTACTCGTACTCGATCTTCTGCGCGCCCGAGAATTGCGGCGATGCGTTGGCCCTGCCGTTGTTGACGATCGCCCCGTTGTTATTGCCGATCCTCGGGTAGGTGACCGATCTCAGGCGGCCGTCCTGCTGCCCGCCCCAGTACTCGTAGCTCGTGACCTTGCCGTTGGCATCGGTCACCGACCTGATGCGTCCGTCCACGCCTCGATCCAGGCGCACCACGTGGTATTGCGCGTCATAGGTCGCCACGACGCGATTGGCCTCATCGAAGACGCTCGTGACCGCGTAGTTGTCTGGCGAGGTCACCCGCACCCTGTTGCCGGCGGCGTCGTACTCGTAGCCCGTCACGAAGCCGCCCGCATCCGTCGTGGCCGCTCTGCGGTCCGCGTCGTCATAGCGCGCCCAGCTGCTGTCCGCGACCGACGTCGTCCCGTTAGCGCTGACCTGAAGCGACTGGCCGAGCAGATTGCCGTTCTCGTCGTAGTGGTAGCGGCGCAGGTTGCCCAGACTGTCCGTGGCCAGTTCCACCCGATCCAGCGCGTCGGGGGTGATTTGTACCGGATACCAGTCGCGGTCCACGCCGTTGATCAGCCTGCCCAGCCCATCGTGCTCCAGCACCGCGCTGTTCACCGTGGTCGCCGAGGCGTCCGCGTTTTGAATCCCGATGCGCGAGGTGGACACGGCATTCAACTTCACGGGATCGAAGGCGAAGGCGACGATGGGGCCGGTGTTGGACAAGGCCGTATTGTCGGCGAGCTGCGCCGCGAAATCACGTACCCGCTTCGAGCGGGTCAGATTGCCGACATCGTCGTACGCATTCACCGTCCAGGCAACAACGTTGTCCGCCGAAGGCGGCAGCACGCACTCCGGCGGCGTGGCACCGCAGGGTCCCGGCACGTACCCCTCGACCGTCATGGAATCGGTCAGGTTGCCGCGGGAATCGTAGCGCAGGATGGTCCAGTTACCGTTCGCGTCCTTGATCCGCCGGGGCTGATTGAACTCGGTGTAATCCAGGTACTGGACGGTGGCGCCCCTGGGCGTGGTCAGCACCGCAACGTTACCTCGACCGTCGTACTCATAAGCGGTGGTCAGGCCGTTGGGGTCGGTCTTGGATCGCCGGTCGTAGGGCCTCGCGCACGACGTCGATCCCGCCGCTTGAGTGACATCGGCGCAGTCGTAAGTGTACGTGTGCGTCGCACCATTCTCCTCGACGATGCGGATAGGGTTGCCGAAAGGATCGAAGAAGAATCGCCGTTCGAACCCGCGTTCGTTCGTCTGCACGGTCTCCCGGCGGAAGTCGTTATAGGTGAACGTGTTCACCTGATCCGGCGACAACGAACCGTCGGTCAGCACCACGGTGTGGCGAAAGGCGCGTCCGTTGGCGTAGTACTCGAAGCGCATCCCGTTTCCGCGAGGCAGCGTGTACTGCTTCATCTTGTGGGCCAGGCTTGTCCCATCGTTCGCGCTGTAGTACTCGTACGCGACAGGGTTCTGCGACCCCGAGACCGCCAGCGGATTCTTGAAGGCAATCAGGTTGTTCGCGTCGTACTGGTACTGGAACTTGCGGCCCCTGAAATCCTCGATCTCAGAAATGTAATTCCCGGCGTACCTGAAGGTGAGCGCTCGGCCCAGGGAATCCGTGACGGTGCACAGCCGGTTGGAACAGCCGGTTGCCGAGTACGAGAGCGATAGCTCGTTCCCGTTTCGATCCTTGATGGTCTCCAGCCGCGACAACACGACGGCGGTCTGCGGCCCCGGTGTGCCGGCAGGCCCGACCACGCTGGCGAATCTGTACTCGAGTCCGCTCTTCTCGCGAATGACGAACGTCCCGGTGGATTGGCGGAAGAACCTGACGAAGACTCCAGGCGGGTTTGCGAACTCCGCACCGAGGGCCACGTCTCCGGCGTCATGCTGCGGTGCTGCGAAGAATGTTTCCCGCCCGCTGCCGTCGATCCAGGAGACTTTGGCGACGCCGTCCTCGACGCCATGGAACCTCAGGAAGTGATTGAAGCTGTGCGTCCAACCGTACCCCAAGGGCCTGTCCCTGGGGTCGCGACTGTTGTAGCTGCGTTCGAAGACAATAGGCAATCCCCCTCTGCCCTTGATCCAGATGTCCCGCTCGACGTGATACATGTTGCCGCTTACCATGTTGACCGGGTCGCCGGCGGCTGTGCTTGGCAGGCCGTCCTGACCTCCAGCGTTGTGAATGGTCTGAGCTTCCGTACCCTCAGGACTCGCACCTGACTCCGCGCTGAGATGTTCGGGTACCGGTCCTGATGACTGGAAGCCGCTGATCAGCACCGGGTCGAAGCTCGCCGGTGATACGCCATTCACACCCATCATCCAGGCGCCCGCGTACTTATTGATGGCGAATGATGCCGCCATTCCGGATGACGACAATCGTTCGGCCACGAACGCAAGGCCGGTCCAGCCTGGAGATGCGGTGGAGTAGGGAACGAGGCTACGGGGAATCGTCAGCTTGAAACCGCTCTTGACGTAGGAAGTCTCGAGCACTGCAACGTCAGCGGGATGCAGATTGAGGTTCGGGTTCGCATTGTTTGTGAACTTCCAGCACTTGCTGGCGCTGGATGCACAATCGCCCCAGTCCTGGGCGTCGCTGATGGTGAGAACTTCTATCCCCAGTTCCGCAGCCCGCTGCAGAGCCCGAACGGTGGATACGGCGTCGGCGCGCGCGTTCTCCTGAAGGACATAGTGTTCGTAGGCGGAGCCGCTATACCCTGCCAGAAGGAAAGCGTCCTGCGCCAGCGCATCGCTCGTCAGCCGAAATACCGTCACCAGGATGCCAGGGAAATCCACATACAGGTCGCTCGAATTCACCGCGAATGGCAGTTCGAACAGATACTGCGCCTTCATCTGCGTCGATACCAACCCCAGGTGGTTCCCGCTGAATCCCGTGCTCCCGGTCAAACCTCCCACAAAGGAGGCCGCATCGCTCACGTATCGCAGGTACTTGAGGCCGATGAGGTGCAGATACTCGCCGACCGTCTCGTCCATGGCCGCAGCGGATGCGCTCGGGTCGGGTGTGCTGTTGACCGCCTGCAACAGCTTCGCGGCCCTCAGGGCCAGCAGGCGGTCCGACGCCTGGAGAGCGTAGGCCTGCAATGCATGCCAGTTGGTCGCGGCGATATTGCCGTAACCGACATCGTTCACTTCGCCGATCTCGAACGGGTCGCGTCGAAGAAAACCGGACTCCGTCATCTCGTCCTGCGACCGCAACAATCCTTGCGGGTTCAATTCCTGGAGACCGACGCTCATCTTGAGGTCGTAGGAAGAAAGGTCACCGTTAGGGCCGGTTTGCGAACAGGCTGGCAGCGAGCCGCTCCCAAGAGGTGCCGACTGGACGGCGCCCTCGAGTCTTATCACCGGCACCAGATTCACCTGCAAGACGCAGGGCCACGAACCTGCTTCACCGCTGCCTTGCCAGCTGTTCCAGGCGGCTATCGTTGCTTGATCATTATCGGTCGCGGGCGCAAACGACAAGGTCACCCGCTTCAGCGCCGCGTCGGGCAGGTACAGAGAGAAGCCGCTTGGCGGTTCGGAACCCGCCCGTGGAACGGGCAACAGGCCGGCGAGTCCATGTATGAACCACCTGTACCGATGATCACCGGGCAGAACCGCAGTAACGGGGGAGGCCGTGCCCGGCCAGTCGGTGAAAGAAACCACCTCATAGGGCAGCGAGTTGGGCAGGATGTCGAGCTTTATGGGCGCGATCGTCCCTTTATACGGGACATCCGAGACTGAAGCGCCGGGGTTTGCGCTTCGGACCGCGGATTCCACCGCGCCGGCATAAGCTTCATGAGGAAGACCCAGGGGTCCATTGTGCCGCTTCTGAAGGTGGGCGCTCAGCACCGCTTGAACGTCGACCGGTGGCGTGAGCGCAATGCCGGGTTGGTAGGTGTGGTCCTTGTAGCTCGGATCGAGGGCGATCCACCGGAATCCGCTATTGTCCACGGCCGCACCGCGGTAGTGCGCGTACGCAACGCAGGCCTCGACCCAGACGTGGTTGAACCACAGCCCGTAGTCGGTCGTTCCGGACCTCAATAGAAGTGAATTGAAGTGACCGGTGGATAACACCGCCGCTGCCGCCAGGTACGACTTGACCCCCAGCCACTGCGCGACACGGCCTCCGGTGGCGAAATCTGGCGCGCCAGGGGAGTCCATCATTTCGACTTGACCGCGAACGTAGCGCGCAGGGATGTTCGATGCCCGCAACAGGGCGATCAGAAGCGATGCCTGGTCGGTGGGCCCGCCCGCCTGGGCGTAGAGCGTGGCCAGTGCGCCTTTAAGGGAGCCGTAGTACGGTTCGAATCGGATGTTGTTATAGACGTACTCGAATATTTTCACTGGCGAGTATTCGAGCTGCTCGGCCAAGGCGACGATTTCGGGGGCCAGTCCCGCGTCGCCCGACTGAATGGGATTTCCATTTGCGTCCAACCCCAGGTCCGCACGGCGCGCCTGAAGCCAGTCCTGGCTTCCGGGGTAGCAGTGCGAAGCCTCGCTCGGAACGGGCGGTGCGGCCGCGACAATGTCGTCTTCCAATGAGGCAAGAAGCGTCGGATCCAGGTTGTCGTGCATGACATACATGGGTACGGACTTGCTCGGTCTGACCGGCCGGTACGGCGCCGGACCGGTCGGGTGCCTGGTGGGAGTCACTCCCTGGCCCCCGAGCCGCGGTGTGTTCAAGGCCGGCCCTCGAAGGGCGCGAACTTCCGACCTGAGCTTCTGCACACCGGCGCGTCTGGCTGAAATGCCATCGACGTCGGCGTCCCGCAACGCCGCGTTCAACCGCGCGAAACGTTCGTCGATGGCAGCTTGGAACTTGTCCAGAGCCGTCGCCTGGCCGGCGAGACCCAAGCCCAGAAACCGGCTCCTGGTCTGGGCCAGACTGGCGCGAAATTGTCCTTGCACCACCGAGAGTTCGTTGCGTTGTCCCGCAAGAAGCATGCGCTGTGCGTCGCTCTGCGTCCCGGCGGCAATGGTCTCGAGGCTGTTCAATTGCCCTCGCAGAGCACGCAAGTACTGAGGGGGCGCCTGCGTCTTGCCGACCGCTCTCAGCTTGGTCACCAACTGATCCGGCAACGGCGCCAGGTCTCGATGCTGGGCCTGCGCACTCGACGCACAAAGAAGTGCACCCGCCAGCAGGAGTGCCAAGGCACGCGACTGAAAGCGATCCGACATTGACGATTCCCCCCAGCAATCCCGCGATTCCGAGGAACTGAGCATCGTGCGCAAGCTGCTGCCGGTCGAGGCCTCCCCGGGGCGGACCCACGCTTCAATCGCCTGGCGTGGCGAGCCTACGGCGGCGGTCCTCCCGCGCCGTTCGCGGCGACCCAGAACCCCGTCGTCGGCGCGAGCGTGTTGACCCCGAAATGAAGGTAGCCATGCGAGTCGACATAGGCGCCCAGCCCACCGCTCTGCTCCAAGTTGGGCGCGTAGTAGTACCACTTCAGTTCGGTGGCGCTCCATGCCCAGAGACTCTGGAAGTTGAGCGGAATCACACCCGGCTCGGGCGGCATGAGGCTGAGCGCCTGGTTGAAATCACTCGGCGTCCTGTCATCCCCGGTCGCGACAAGACTCCAGCGCTCCGGCCACAGCTGGTAGATGCCGCCCTGCCGAAATACCGCCGAATCGATCCACCCCGTAATTGACGCCTGAACCGTCTCGCCGCTGTATGCATTGACCCAGAAGCCTTCTCCGGCGTTGATGGCGCTCAGGTAGGCGTAGCCGTATGTCTTGGCGTACGCTTCGCCGCCGTCGGAAAACCACGGCGTGTAGAAGGCCCATCTGTTTTCCGCGGTGACCCACTTCCAGACAGAGTCGTACTTGTTCGGATCGCCGAAGAAGGCGCTCACGTCGATCGCGCTTGCGCCACCGTTGCCGAGCAGGTTGTAGCCGACGGCGAGATTCCACGTGAGCGGTGTTCCCCCCGGCGGTGCCGCAGCGACCTGGACTTGCGCGGCTATGAAGACGACTTTCTGCTGGCTGTCGGTTGCCCGGTACGTGAAGTTGAACGTTCCAGAAACAACGGGTGTGCCCGAAATGGCGCCGCTTGCCGCGAGGCTGAGACCGGCGGGCAGCATTCCGCCCGCAAGTCCATACGAATAGGGTGCCGCCCCACCCGAGGCCCCCAGGTTGTAGCTGTACGGCGAGCCGACCGCCGCCGGCGTCAGCAAGATCGGTGAATTGACGCCCGCCAGCGACAGGCCGTTCCCGGACAGATAGCCCCTCGATACGGTTGTCGGACTGACATTCAAGATGCTCTTCACCACATCCGGCACGCCATCGTTTGCCGAGGACACGAGCACGGTGGGCGCAAAGGTCGCCAGCGCGAACCCCGTTTGAAGGGGATCGTTGTGCCACGAGCCGTTTGCCGATTGGCTCGAGAGCAGGTAGTTGATTGCATTGCTGATCGACGGGTGATTCGAATCGACCGCCTGGATGGCTTTCACGGCGAGCGCGGTATCAAGGGCGCTGCTCGAATCGGTATCGGAAAACCCGCCGTCTGATTTCTGCCTGCTGACCAGAAACGTCACCGCGTTGGTCATCATCCCGGGCAGGCTGTAGGACGCGCTTTCGCCTGGGCACGCGAAGCTCGTGGCGCCCTCCGATACCAGTTTGGAGAGCAGGATCACGGCGTACGCGGTGGGCAGGATGCTGGCGCTCGCGGAATCCGCGGGCGCATAGGCGGCCTTGCCCAGGTACGTCCAGCCGAAGCTGAGCTGATCCTGGTTTCTCAGGATTCCCCGGCAGACTCCCGGGCGCGCGTAATCCAGGATATTGGCGGACGTGAAGTTATTGAGAACCCAGTAGCCCTAATCCCACAGGCTTTGAAGTGCGAGCGCGGTGTCGGCCACGTTCGTTCCGTACCCGGGGAGCGAGCCCCACGTCTCGTATGCATTTCGCGACCGGACGAGGCCGCCTGCCATCTGCCCGATGTTTGTCGCCGGGAACTGGAACACGCGCAGTTGCCGCGCCTTGCCGTCGACACTGTGAGGCGTTGCGGCGCCCATCCAGGACAAGGACGCGGCGAGACTCGTGCCGTTCTGAATCCCCGCATTTCTGTAGGCCTCGATCGCTGCCGCGGTCGATTGAACCGCAAGGCTGGGCAGCGCCGCCCAGCTTCCATCGCCGCGTTGATTGGTCAGCAGCCATGCCAGACCTCTGGCGCGGGCGGTCTCGACGTCCGCAAGCCCCGTCAGCGGGAGCAGGCCGAGCATGACACCGCAACAGACTGTCCTTGCACTGTATCGCGAAAGTCCCATGGCTCGCTCACTCTACGATCGCCACGTCACGTGACCGTTTCGAGTCCCGACCTCGCCGTTCACACTGCCCGCTCACACTAAAGACTGGACGGCGAACTGTCTGTCGGGAAACCTTGACAAATGCGCTGTCTTTACCCGGGCGAGCTGTCGGTCATTGGAGGTCTCAGAGCCTGAGGGATTGTGAAAAAAACCCTGCAACGAGTAAACCGATCGTCTGAAAAGCCGTCATGGGCAGGAGTCGCGCGGCGCAGATCAGGGTCCGATGAGCGATGAGGCGCCGAAGTTTTTTTCACAGGCTCTCAGTCGAGGTCTTCCGGCCCGGGCGCCGGCGGATGGGTTTCGAGCAAGCTCTCCACCCAGGCGATGTGCTCGCCTTCGTCC
>JADLDQ010000271.1 GCA_020846575.1 Burkholderiales bacterium | reverse complement strand
GGCTGGGAAACAAGCGCTTGCAGCTGATCTTCGGCTAGCCGTAGCGTCTACAGTTCGCCTAACATGCCTCCCAGCACCGACCGCGAATGTTAAGGACGCGGGGACCGATAGCAATCAAGGCTAGCGCTTCAGGGCCGCACGGCACGCCCTTCGCCCGTGGCGCAGGCAGTGCTCGGGTAGAATGCGCGCATGGCAACCAGCCCGGCGCGCGCAAGCCCTCCCCGGAACGGCGACGCTTCGCTGCTCGAGCGGGTGCGCAGGCAGTTCCAGGAGAGCGCCCAGGTGAAGCTCAAGTCCCTGGAAGCGATCGAACGGCCGATCGCGCTCGCGGCCGAGGCGATGGCCGCTGCCCTGCTCGCCGACGGCAAGATTCTCGCCTGCGGAAACGGCGGTTCCGCCGCCGATGCGCAGCATTTCTCCGGCGAGCTTCTGAACCGCTTCGAGCGGGAGCGCCCGCCGCTCGCGGCGATCGCGCTCACCACGGACACCTCCACGCTCACCGCGATCGCCAACGATTACGAGTACGAGCAGGTTGTCGCCAAGCAGGTCGCCGCACTCGGCCAGGCGCGGGACCTGCTGCTCGCCATCTCCACCAGCGGCAATTCGAGGAACGTCGTCCGGGCGATCCAGGCCGCGCACGAGCGTGAAATGAAGGTGGTGGCGCTCACCGGCCGCGACGGCGGCGAGATCGCCGCGCTGCTCGCGGATCGGGACATCCACATCTGCGTTCCCCACCCCCAGACCCCGCGCATCCAGGAGGTGCACCTGCTCGCGCTGCACTGCCTGTGCGACGGGATCGATTACCTGCTGCTTGGAGCCGAGTGATGAGATCGATCGACTACCGTCTGTGCGCGGGCGCGGCCGGCCTCGCCTGCGCCCTCTTCCTTGCCGGCTGCTTCGAGGCCGTGGTCATCGGCGGCGCGGCCACCGGGGCCCTGGTCGCCACGGACCGCCGCGCCGCGGAAGTCGTACTGGGCGACGAGCGGATCGAATTGACCGCCGCCAGCCGGATCGGCCAGCGTTTCGCCGATAAGATCCACGTCAACGTCACCAGCTTCAACTACGCCGTACTGCTCTCGGGTGAAGCACCCGACGAGAAGACCAAGGCCGAGATCGAGCGCATCGCCTCGCAGGTCGAGCGCGTCAAGGGGGTGGTGAACGAGCTGCGCATCGCGGCGCCCAGCTCGCTGTCGGCCCGCGGCAACGACACCTACCTCACCGGCCGCATCAAGGCGAGCTTCGTGACCGCCAACCGCTTCCACTCGACCCACGTGAAAGTGGTGACCGAGAACTCGACGGTATTCCTCCTCGGTCTGGTGACGCGCCAGGAGGCCGACGCCGCCACCGAGATCGCGCGCGGCACGCCCGGCGTGCACCGGGTGATCCGGGTATTCGAGTATCTCGCGGCCGCGCCCAAGTGATCCGGCCGCGCCGCCGCAAACCCGAGCGGGCAGCACGCGCATGACGGCCCCGGGCACCGGGCAGCCCGGCTTCGAGGCAAAGCTGTGCGAACCCGGGGCGCTGGAGCAACGCCTCTCGCGTCTGGGGCGGCCGCTGGTGTTCACCAACGGTGTGTTCGACATCCTGCATCGCGGTCACGTGACCTGCCTCGCCGAAGCGCGCGCGCTCGGCGCGGCGCTCCTGGTCGCGCTCAACGGGGACGCTTCGGCGCGGCGGCTGGGCAAGGGCGCGGACCGCCCGATCAATACCCTCGCCGATCGCGCCGCCGTGGTCGCCGCTCTGGAGTCGGTGGCGTGCGTCACCTGGTTCGACGAGGACACGCCCCTCGCGCTGATCCTGCGGGTGCGACCCGACGTGCTGGTGAAGGGCGGCGACTGGGAACCCGAGGACATTGCCGGCGCCCCGCAGGTTCGAAGCTGGGGCGGCCGGGTCCATTCCATTCCGTTTCGCTTCGAGCGCTCCACCACCGCCACCATCGCGCGCATCCGCGGCGGCGGCTGAGCACTGCGAGTCGATGACTTGGGCGGGGGTGCTGGCGCGAACCTCGCTACCGGTGTCGCGGGTGGTGCGAGTGCATGGGGCGATGACACGCGTTGAGCCCACCGGCAAATCGTATTCGGTGCTGCTCGTAGCGCCATGGGTCAGGTTCATGATGTATCTCGTGTGCCTGGTCCCCGTGGCGTTTGCTGTATGGGCGGTGCTTCGTCAGGCCCTCATGCCCGACGGCGGCTTTCTGCTCGCCGTTCTTGTGGGTCTTGCAGTGACCGTCGCCTTTGCTTGGCTGATTCGTCGCCAGGGCGGACGTTAAGCGCTGTCGTGAAGCGGTCTTACTTCTTCGCGCGGCCGTGCCGGAGGGTCCGGTCCCGCGTCGGCGTGAGGTGAATCGTTTGCCCTGCGACGTCGGGGCTGGACAGAATTTCCCGCTGTACGATTGCGCGCGCACCCCGCACCATGTTTAGCGATTCTCGTTCCGCGGTGTCGGGGTCGTTGTTCCGTAGAGCATCGAGCAGGGGTCCGAAGTCCCTGCGCATGTCTATAGGGCGCGACGCCACTTGCCGGCG
>JADLDQ010000492.1 GCA_020846575.1 Burkholderiales bacterium | reverse complement strand
GATGGTGGCCGTGGTCAGCAGGCAGGTCGCCGCCGAGGACATCAGGGCCGCCAGCAGCGCTGCCGCCAGCCAGCCCGCCGCCCAGGCCGGCAGGCCCTTCACCAGCACGGTCAGCAGCGCCTGCTTGGCCGGCGCCGTCGGATCGAGGGCGATCGCCGTGAGGCCCAGCAGCGCCACCCCGAAGGCCGCCGGCAGCAGGCCCACGGTCCAGGCCTTGGCGGTCTTCGGGGCCGCCTGCTCCGCGATCTCCCGCACCCCGATGGCCGCCAGGACCGCCAGCCACGGCAGCATCGGCGCACAAAAGCGATACATGGCGAAATGATCGCCGCCGGCCAGCACCACGCCCAGCAGCGAATAGACGGCCACCCCCCAACCGAGGGCGACGACCATCGGGCGGCGGCGTCCGCCCCAACCCCGGACCGCGCCCCATGCGGCCAGCAGGCAGAGCGGCGCGGCGCCGAGCAGGAAATTGCCCAGATAGCCCGCGCCCCGCGCCGCGAGTGCGGGGCCGGGATGGCCGACCTTGGCGTAGAACGTGTTGGGCAGTATCTGCCCGAAATAGCACCATCGCCACGCAAAATACCCGCCGGCCAGGACCAGAAACACGGCCAGCGCCGCGCCGGACCGGCTGTTTCCGGCACGGGCCAAGGTCGCCGCCAGCGCCGGCATCGTTGTCCGCGTGGACGCGGAGGCCGCCGCACCGCGCCCGCACCCGGGGCCGCCCGCCGGCGGCAACGGGTCGGAGTCGGGGCCGCTGTGTCCGCGCCGGCCTCCGGCCGCCAGATCAACCATCGGCAACACGATCGCCAACAGCGCCCCCTCGGGCCGGGTCATGGCCGTCAAGGCCGCCAGAACGCCCGCCGTGACCGCGCCGGCCATCCGGTTCGACCCGGCGCAGACCCATACCGCCGCCAGCCAGAGCAGCCCGAACCCGCAGGTCTCCATCCCTGACCACGCCCATGCCGCCCAGGGCGTCAGAAACGCCATTCCCACGGCGGCGGCGGCCGCCTCGGCCGGCGACAATTCCAGCCCCCGCAGACACACCGCCCCGACCAGAATGACCCCGCCGCAGCCCGCCAGCAGCGACAGCAGCAGCACGCCCTCGTTGGCCGGCAGGCCCACCTTTGAAAGCAGGCCGGCCCCCACGACCCAAAGGAAATTGGTGTAGCCCTCGACCCGCT
>JADLDQ010000270.1 GCA_020846575.1 Burkholderiales bacterium | reverse complement strand
TCCGCGCCTCTCACAGAACCGG
This sequence comes from Burkholderiales bacterium, assembly GCA_020846575.1. GTDB lineage: Bacteria > Pseudomonadota > Gammaproteobacteria > Burkholderiales > SG8-39 > JADLDQ01. Next base: position 29,190 of record JADLDQ010000270.1, on the reverse strand, counting down.
ACGTGCGGACCCGCATCCGGCTCTTTGGATCGATATGTCAGAACTCCAGCACCAGCTGGGCCGATTCCGGCGATAGGTTCAGTTCGTGCCACCGGGGTTTGAGCGACACCATATAACCGGCGAAGTACGCCGGCGAATAGGCTCGGGTAAGCAGCGAGACGGGCTGGCCGTGACGTGAAAGCCGTACACGGTGATGTCACGGCATCACTGAATGCCGGAGTGATCGAGCGTGTCCAGGGCGGAGGAATTGAGTTTCCGTTCGAGGCAGTGAAGGTCGAGTTTCTCCTGCAGGCAGCTTGGCGTGCAGCTGGAATCGAAGCCGAACCATGCGCTGGACCGGTCGCTCGACCAGCGGCACTGCCCTTGCCGGTTGAGCGCCGGTCAGGGCGATCGTTGGGTGACATCGATAGCACTTTAGTGCTGGAACGGCCCGATCCGCCACTGGTAGGCATATGCAAGCACAAGGCCGAGCGCCGGCACGATGCATCCGAGAAGGAACGCGCTCAGACGATGCCGCAGAGGCACAAACAATATCCACGTGTTCAGCCCGGCGGCGGCGACAAATCCGGCAGGAAACAACACGAGAAAGAGCACCATAGCGCGGCCTCCGACGGAAGGCCCTTCTCCATGGGTGGCGACCCCGATCAGCCAGAAGCCAACAACGCCAGCGACAAGAGGTGCAACAAGGCCGTAGAGCGCCTTCTTGCCACGTGACAGAGATGCGCCGTCATCCGTGTTCATCGAACGGTGCCCCGATTCGCTGTTTCTTCGCCGCCCAATCCTGAATTCGACCGGTGACGGGGCGCCCGCTCAGAATTTCTCTACCCAGAACCCTGCTCCGCGGGGCAGGTCGAGCGCCGGTGCGGGCGCAGCCGGTATTGTCTCGCTTTCATTGGCCTGCGCGCACCCACCGAAGTCCAGCATTCCGTGGCTCGCCGCGTACTCGCAGTTCGAGAGCGGCGCTCCCGCCTGTTCGAGCGCAGGCGCATAGAAGTACCACCGCGATCGCCGCACATCCCAGGCCCAGAGGGTGTTGAAGCTCATCGACACGCTCCCGGGCGGTGCAGGCGGCGGGCCGACGCGCCATGCGAACTGCTGCACGGTCTGCTCGCCGCCACTGGCGAGCAGGTTGAAGCCCGAAGGCAGGGCGGCGAAGCTGGCGGCGTCGTGCTGGTGCGCAGACGCCTGTGGGACAAAGAGCACGGTCGGCTCGGTCACGTTCAGCCAGTAGCCCTCTCCCGGCGCGATCGTGGCGAGCGGCTCGTACCCCCGGGCGGCGGCGTAGGCGGCGTTGGCGGCCTGGGTGAGCTGCGGGGCGTGGAAGCGCCACTTGCGGGTGGCGGCGTTCCAGTTCCACACCGATTCGACGCGTTCGCTCACGCCCGGCACCGGGTGGTCGGCGTCGCCGAAAGCGCCAAGGACATCGAGCGGCACGCCGGTGCCGTTGCCCGCGAGGTTGAAGCCGGAGGCGGCGATCGGCAGCGCGGCGCCGGGCGCGAAGGCGGCGCTCGCCGCGCGGTTCGCGCTCATCGCGAGCGTGCACACGCCGGTGGGCTGGGCGCACTCGCCCGTCCAGCCGCCGAACACGTAACCCGAGGCCGCAGCGGCGGTGAGGGTGATGGGCTGGTCCTCGGGGACTGTCGCCGCGCAGGCGCCGCCCGCCGAGGTGCAGTCGATGGCGGCGGGCGTGCTGGTCACCGTGCCGCCGGCTGTCGCCACGGTGACGGTAAGGACAGGCGCCGGGCCGGTGGCGGCGAAGGCAGGATCGGACGCCGCGGAGCAGTTGCCCGCCGCGTCGCAGGCCTGGACCGCGTAGCCGTAGGTGGTGAGCGCAGCGAGGCCGGCATCGACGAACGTGCCGGTCGCACCGGAGACTTCGGCTGCCATCGCGCCGTTGCGAAGCACGCGGTAGGCGGCGATGCCGACGTCGTCGCTCGACGCCGACCACGCCAGGCCGATGCGCGAAGCGCCGAGCGCCTGTGCGGCAAGCCCTCCGGGAACGCTCGGCGGCGTACCGTCGACGGCGCCCACCCCGATGAAGTTCACGACGTGCGGGCTGCCGGGCGCATCGGAATCGATGCGGACGGTGCCGCCGGACTCTCCGGAGGCGCCGGGCGCGAAGCGGGCGGAGAGGGCGCAGCTCGCCCCCGCTGAAAGGACAGCGCCGAGCGGACAGTCGCTTTGCAGCGGAAACACGGCGGGATCGCTCGATGTGATTCCGGTGAGGTTGATGCCGGCGGTTCCGAGGTTGGACAGGAGGACCGTACGCGGCGCGGCCGTCGTTCCGATCGTCTGCCGGCCGAAGGCGAGCGCCTCGGAGGACAGACCGATGCCCGGCGGCGTGGCGATGGCGGCCGCGAGGGCAGCCGCGGCGTCCAGCTTGCCGCCCGAGCTCACGCGTCCCGCGAGGCGCGCATCGGGCCGCGCGCTGGAGAGCAGGATCTGGCGCACCTGGCTCGCGCTCAGATCCGGCCGCTGCGACCAGGCGAGGGCGGCGACGCCGGAGACGAGCGGCGCGGCGAACGAGGTGCCGCTCGCGTACTGGTACTCGGTGCCTTCGTAGCTCGAGGTCATGACGCTGGTGATGTCCACGTAATCGAGGTATACGCCGTCGGACTGGGACGAACCGTCCGAGGTCAGCCGGAAGCGCACGCGAACGGTCTTCAGGTCGTACTCGGAAAGGTCGATGTCGCGCACCGCGTCCGAGTTCGCCGGACCGCAGAAGGGATGGCCAGGCGTGGTCCAGGTGAGGCCGTCGTCCTCGGAGACCTCGAAACGGAAGCAGTCGCCCGAGGCGAGGTAGAGCGAGCGCCGGTAGTTGATGCGGGTCGCGATGCCGGTCTGGATGGAAGGGGTCATGAACCAGGTGTCGCTGTTCTGCGCGTAGTCGCTGGGGCCGTCGCGCGCCCAGTGGTTGCCTTCGGCGTCGGTGTAGAAGGACCAGGGCGCGCTGATCGATGAACCGGGCGCCGAGCCGCTCGTCCATCCCGGCGCGCCGGCGTCGAAGCGCTCGCCGAAGATCACGCCCCGCTGCAGATCGGCGCCGAAGATGTCGGTGCCCGGGGCGGCGATGTGGACCGATGTCCCGCCGTAGTTGGAGAAGTCGGCCAGCGCCCCACTGCGGTCGGTCGCGGCGACCGCGATCACGTTGGGCGAAGCGTAGGAGGCGGGATAGAAGGGCGTGTGCTCGTTGTTGTCGCCGATGCCGTTGCCGCCGCCGTTGCCGGCCGCGGCCACCAGCAGCACGCCCTTGCCGTTCAGCCAGCGCACCGCCGCCTCGGTGCTCGCACTGTAGGAGCTGCCGCCGAAGCTCGCGTTGACGATACGCGCGCCGCGCAGCCCGGCGTACAGGAGCGCGGCGATGACATCGCCGGTGGCCGTCAGCCCCAGGTCACCGCCCGCGCTCGCTACCCGAAGGTCCATGATGCGCGCGCTGGGCGAAACCCCCGCGCCGCCTGCACCGTTGTCGCGGCGCGCAGCGATCAGGCTCGCGACCAGGGTGCCGTGGCCGTTCTGGTCCCAGGGCGATGCGTTGCCGCCGTAGAAATCCCAGCCGTTGCCGTCGTCGATGTAACCGTTGTCGTCCTCGTCCGCGCCGTTGGCCGGATCCGGGTCGCCCGCATTGGTCCACATGCGCCCGGCGAGCTCGGGATGACCCAGAGCGATGCCCGAGTCGAGCACCGCCACCACGATCTCGCGCGTGCCGCTGAACACAGCCATCGCCTCGACCCAGCGGATGTCCTCGCCCGCGGGACCCGAATCGCCGTTGACCGCCTGCCCGGTATTGCGCAGGTACCACTGCTCGGGAAAGCTCGGATCGGCGGGCAGCGCCTGGCGCCTCAGCAGCCAGTTCGGCTCCGCATAGGCGACGATCGGATCGGCGCCCAGCCGCGCCACCGCGTCCATGGTCGCCTCGCCCGGCGGCAGGCGGTAACGGTAGGCGCGAATCTGGGGAAATGCGCGGGTGCGAACCAGACCATTGCGCTGCTCGAACGCCGCGATCCGCCCGAGCGCGATGCCCGGGCGAAAGCCCACGAGCACCTCGCCCTCGACGAAGGGATCGGCGCCGCGGGCCGGCGGGCAGGCGCAAAGCAGCAGGAACACGGCGGCCAGGACACCGAGCGCCGCTCCCGCTTTCGAGTACATGCTGGACAGGGTAAGGTGGACGTGCAGCGGCCGGCAAGCGGCATTGCGCGCGAACCGCACGGGCGCCAGCGACCCGGGCCGCCGCGACCACGGGCTCCGCCGCGGCGATCGAGCGTGCGTGCGCCGGCGCCTGCCCGCTGCGCTCAGCCGCCGCGGGGCTCGCCGTGACGGCGCAGCAGGACGATCAGCAGGCCGAGCGCCATCGATCCCACCCCGGCCCAGACCACGCGCATGTCCGGGGTCACGAGATTGCGCCTCACCTCGGTCGTCATGCCCTGGAGCGCCTGGCTCGCGTGCTGCGCGCCGGCGCCTTGCGCCGTGATCGTGAGGCGATACTCGCCTGCGTCCGGCACCCGGAACGAGCCCAGCACCACGGAGGTCGCCGGGCTGCGCGAGACGCGGCCGCTCGGTTCTACTCCGGGCACCACGAACGAGCGTTCCATCGCCGGAAAGCCGTCGATCGTGAGCGAGGCGGTGTAGCGCCGGTCCTGCGGCGTGTCGTTGTCGGGCGGCGACACGAGGAATCCGACCGGGTTCATGCCCGGATCGAGCCGCAGCGTGAACGAGGCGCCGCGGTAGGTGCCGGCGGCCTCGCCGCTCACCGCCTCGGCGTAGAACCAGTAGCCGGGCCCGCAGAGCAGGCCGGCGAAGACCAGCAGCCAGGCGGCTGCTTTCATGGGCTGCTCATCCTTCGTCCGCGCGCTGCGCAGCCCCTGGCGCCGTCAGCCGCTGCGCCCGAGCGCCGCGGCCGGCGAGTTCTCCCTTACCCGAGGAAAGTCCTGGGAGGATTGCGCCTGCCACGATGGAGAATCGGCCAGGGCCTTGCATGTGCGCTCCATTGCCGGCTCGGATCGCGGCGCGGGTCTTGTGGCGGCCACCTGCGCCTGCTAGCTCCCCGGTATCACCGGCAGCAGCAGCCGCGACGGGAATTCCGGAGTGTGGAACACCCGGTGTCGCATCACCTGCGCCGGCGGCAGGTGCACCGAGATCCGGTAGTAGTACGCGGCGCCTTCCCAGGGCGCGTCCTGGGCCTTCAAGAGGAGCTGCAGCCGGTGTCCGGCCCGGAACACGTACGAGGTCTCGCGCATCTCGATGGCGTACTCGGTCACCCTGCCGGGCTCCACCGGCAGCTCGCGGGTGTGCGCATGCCAGGGTTTCCACGGCCTGGATTTGTCCGGGTCGATCTCGCGGTGGGAAGCGCGCAGCCAGCCGATGGACACCCGGCGGCAGGCGCCGTCTGGAGCGAGGTCCTCCAGCTCGACGATCCAGCTGGTGTCGGCGCCGGTGATGGAGGCGAAAAGCGTCAGCGATATCGGTCCGGTGAGTTCCAGGTCCGCCGCGAGCGGCGCGGCGGTGTAGCGCAGCCCCGGCACCTTCTGCCCGGGTGCGAGACCCACGGCGTTCTCGAAACTGTCCGGGCGCTCGTTCCAACCGGGTCCCTCGCACCGCAGCGAACGCTGGGGCCCGAGGAAGAACTCGGTCCAGCAGGTGCGCGCGAGCGGCCACTCGTTCTCGTGGCGGTAGCGGTCGGTTCCCTGCACGTAGAGCGTGATCGGCGGCTCCTCCATCACCCCGGTGTCGTTGCCCCTCAACCAGTGCTCGTACCAGCGCAGCACCAGGTCGTGGTTCTCGTGCCAGGGGCGGTTGAAACCCGCGCCCGACTCCGGCACGGTCATGAACAGGCGCTTGGGGCCGCGGATTGCCTCGTAGGCGGAAAACGAGCCGGGCAGGTGGATGTTCCACGAGGTCCAGCGGCCGAGAAGGAAGGTCGGTATCCCGATATCGCCCAAGCGGCGCCAGGCCGAGCGTTCCCAGTAGAACGGCCCGTCCAGGGGATGCACCAGCAGGTCGAACAGATGCGGGTTGGTGAATGGAAACTCCAGCGCCTTCCACATGCGCGGGTTGCAGGCGAGCTCGGGGTTCGCCTTCTGCGCCGCGACGATGCGCGCGAGTTCATCCTCGGGCAGATCCGCCTTGTCCGCGGTGTGAGCGACCAGGCTCCCCTCCCACCAGGTGGAGGCGAACGAGGCCTGGAGGACGCCGCCGTGGTAGGCCCAGTGGCGGTACATGTCGGTGGCCGAGTCGACCGGGAAGATCGCCTTCAGGTGGGGCGGGCGATGCCCGGCGACGAGCAGCTGGATCATGGCGAAGTAGGAGCTGCCGATCATCCCGACGTTGCCGTCGCACCAGGGCTGCGCCGCCATCCATTCGACGAGGTCGCAGCCGTCGAGCTGCTCGGCGAGCGAGAACACCCGGTACGCTCCCCCGGAGTGGCCGGTGCCGCGCGCGTCGGCGATCACGTGTACGTAGCCGCGCGAAACGAAGTACTCGCTGTCCCCCGCCTCGATGCCCCCGTTGCCCAGTTCGCGGTCGGTCGGGTACTCGTGCACCGGCAGCGTCTGCACGTCCTTGGAATAGGGCGACAGGCCCAGCAGCCCGGGAAACCGTCCCGGGGCGGCCGGCCGGTACACGTCCACGCACAGCCGCACCCCGTCGCGCATGGTGACGAACACGTTCTTCTCGATCTGGGTGCGCAGATGCGGCTGCGGCAGCCGCGCGTGCCAGTCCTGCGACATGTCGATGTCCGTTCGTTGCGATGGCTGGAGGCGGCGATTATTTCACGCCGAACCTGGCAGCACGAGGCGTGCGGCGAGGCCGCCGCCCTCGCGGGGCCCGATCTCCAGCCGCCCGCCGTGCGCCTGCGCGATGCGGTTCACGATCGCCAGTCCCAGCCCCGAGCCGGAGACGCCGCCGCGCGCGCTGTCCAGGCGGGTGAACGGAAGTTTCATGCGCTCGGCTTCGCTCTCGGGTATGCCCGGGCCGCGGTCGAGCATCTCGATCACGGCGAATCGTCCCTGGGGGCGCAGGCACAGCTCCAGCGGCGGCGCGCCGTAGCGGATGGCGTTGTCGGCGAGGTTGTGCAGCGCGCGCCGCAGCGCCTGGGGTCGCCCCCGCACGGCCAGATCCGGCGCGCGCTCGCCGCCGATGGCGTAGCCGAGCCTCGCGTAGTGCTCGATCACCTCGGATGCGAGCGCCGACAGCTCGACCCGGGCGAGTGCATCGCCGGCCGGGGCTTCGGCGCCCTTGCCGCCGCCGCCCAGGCGCGCGAACTCGAGGAACTGGCCGATGATGCGGTCCATCTCCTCGATGTCGGTGATCATGCCCTCGCGCAGCGAATCGTCCGCGGCGCTCATCTCCACGCCCAGGCGCAGGCGCGCGAGCGGCGTGCGCAGGTCGTGCGAGACGCCGGCGAGGATCAGCGCGCGGTCCTGTTCCAGCCGCGCGAGGTCGCGCGTCATCTGGTTGAAGGCACGCGACAGCGCCCGCATCTCGGCCGGGCCTTCCTCGGGCACGGCGGGCAGGGAGCGGCCACGCCCGAGTTCCCCCGCGGCCCGGGCGAGCCGTTCCAGCCGCCCGGACAGGCGCGAGACGACCCAGTAGGCGGCGATGAGCGACAGGGCGAGCGCCAGCGCCCCCCATCCCAGCCATTGCAGCGCGAGCTGGCGCTCCAGGCGCTCCATCGGCACCCGCACCCAGTACTCGTCGCCGTCGATATCGAAGCTCACCCAGAAGCCGGGAACGCCGTCGCGCCGGTAAGCGAAGCGGGTGTCCTCGCCGAGCTGCTCGCGTACCTCGCGGAACACCAGGCGCACCAGCGGATCCTCGGGCGCCGGCTCAAGGGCCTCGCCGGGCTCGGCCGGATAGACCTGGATGTTCTCGCGCGCGGCCAGCTCGGCGAGCAGCTCGCGGCGCAGCTGCGCCTGGGCGCTGAGCAGAGCGGCGCGGGTGAGGTTTACCGTGCTCACCAGGTTCTGGGCGATCTGGCGGGCGCGAGGCTCCTGTTCGTAGGCGCGGAAGATCAGGAACCACCCGGCGGTGCTCGCCAGCGACAGGAGCGCGAGCAGCAGGAAGGTCCGCCACAGCAGTGACTGCGGCCAGCGCATGTGCGGCGCGAAAGCGAAGCGTCCGATCAGGTGGAACCTGCGCGCGTGCCGTCGGGCACGAACACGTAGCCGAATCCCCACACGGTCTGGATGTAGCCCGGACGCGCGGGGTCCGACTCGATCAGCTTGCGAAGACGCGAGATCTGCACGTCGATGGAGCGGTCGAACACCTCGTACTCGCGGCCGCGCGCGAGCTCCATCAGCTTGTCGCGCGACAGCGGCGTGCGCGGGTGGGTCACCAGCACCTTGAGCAGCGCGAATTCGCCGGTGGTGAGCGGCGTGGACTTGCCGTCCTTGTCCAGCGTCCGGGCGGAAAGATTACCGCTCATGCCGCCGAAGCTCACGACGCCCGCCTCGGGATCCGGGGCCCCGGGCGGGGCCGGCGCCCCGCGCCGGCGCAGCACCGCGTTGATGCGGGCCACCAGCTCGCGCGGGTTGAACGGCTTGGGCAGGTAGTCGTCTGCGCCCATCTCCAGGCCCACGATGCGGTCCACGTCCTCACCCCTGGCGGTGAGCATGATGATGGGCACGGTGTTCTTCGTGCCGCGCAGGCGGCGGCAGACCGAAAGGCCGTCCTCGCCGGGCATCATGATGTCGAGCACCACCAGGTCGAAACGCTCGCGCAGCATGGCGCGATCCATGCCGGCGGCGTCCGACACGGTGACGGCGGCGAAGCCCTGCTCGGTGAGGTAGCGCTGGAGCAGGTCGCGCAGGCGCAGGTCGTCGTCGACCACCAGGATGCGGGTCTTGTTCTGGGCCATGATGCGCGGATGGTAACCGCCCGCGTGCGCGCGCACAAAGCGCGCTCACGCGCTCGCCGGGTAACAATTGATTGCCGGCCTGGAAGGCGAAACAAATCCTTACATTCGCCCGCCGCGGGCGCGTGATCCGGCCGCGCGCACGGCGTAGTCTGCGCAAGCGGGACTTTCCTGTGCGTGTGGAGGAAAATGCGGCGGGAAAGCGAGGCGGTAGGATGAGGTGCGAGAGCGAGATGCCGGCCACGCGGCCGGGCGCTCGTGCGCACCGGCGCTGGCGGCTGGAGACAGGCGGCGAATGAAGCTCGAATCGCGGTGCGTCGTGTTCGTGAAGCGCGTGGCGGCGCTTGCGCTCGCCTGCCTTGCCGCAACGGCGCTGGCGCAGCCGCCGCACCCGGAGCCGCGCCGCTTCCCACCGCCTCGCCCTGCGGAGGCCCGGCCGCCGGCCAAGCAGGTCGACCATCGCATGGGCGGCGGCGAGCGCCCGCATTTCCAGCGCCTGTCCCCCGAGGAACGGCGGCAGCTGCGCCGGGACATCGACGAGCATGGACGCGAGATCTACCGCGAACCGGGCCGCGGGCGCCGTTGAGCCGTCGCGCCGCGCGCCGGGCGCGAGCGGCATGTGCGGCATCGTCGCGCGCTGCGCGCTCGGCTTCGCTTTGTGCAGCGCCGCGCCCGCCCTCGCCTCGGGCATGGGCTGGGACGACGCGCGCCACCTGCTCGGGCGCACCGGCTTCGGCCCGAGCGTCGCGGAGATCCGCGACTTCGCGGTCCTGACGCGCGAGCAGGGCGTCGAGCGGCTGCTCTCGGGCGCGCGCACCGAGGCGGCGGCCGCGCCGCCCGCCTGTGCGCTGCAGGCGGGGACGTCACCGCGCGCGCTTCGCGCCGCGAGCGTCGAGGCTCGCAATGCGCTGCTCGCCGCCGAAGTCCGTTGCGGCCTGGCGCTTCGCGCGTGGTGGACGCGGGAGATGCTCGAGACCTTATCGCCGCTCACCGAGCGCATGACGCTCTTCTGGCACGGCCACTTCGCCACCAGCCAGCGCAAGGTGCGCTTCACCGCGATGCTCTACCGGCAGAATCTGCTCTTGCGGCGGCACGCGCTCGGGCGTTTCGACGAACTGCTGCACGCGGTCTCGCGCGACCCGGCGATGCTCCTGTACCTCGATACAGCCACCAGTCGCGCCGGACGCCCGAACGAGAATTTCGCGCGCGAGCTGATGGAACTCTTCACCCTGGGCGAGGGGCGCTACGGCGAGCAGGACGTGCGCGAAGCAGCAAGGGCCTTCACCGGCTGGTCGATCGACCCCGAGAGCGGCGCCTTCCTGCAGCGGCCGTTCGCGCACGATGGCGGCACGAAGACCGTGCTGGGCCGCACCGGCCGCTTCGAAGGCGCAGAAGTGCTCGACATCCTGCTCGCCGAACCGGCGACCGCGTTGCACGTGGCGGGCAAGCTCTGGCGCGAGTTCGTCGCACCGCAAGCGCACGCCGCGGAGCTGGAGCGCGTGGCGGCGCGCTTTCGCGCCAGCGGCTACCGGATCGACGAGGCGCTGCGGGCGCTGCTCTCCTCGGCCGCATTCTGGGCGCCGCAGAACCGAGGCACGCTGGTGAAATCGCCCGCCGAGTTCGTGGTCGGCACGCTGCGCGCGCTCGAGGCGCGTATTGGCGACCCGCTGCCTTACGCCTTCGTCATGGCGGGGCTGGGACAGAACCTGTTCGCGCCGCCCAACGTGAAGGGCTGGCCTGGCGGCGAGGCCTGGATAGACTCGGCCACGCTGCTCGCGCGCAAGCAGTTCGTCGAGCGGCTGCTGCGCGGCGAGGCCACGGGGGCGACGCCCGCGATGACGGCAGCGGCTCTTCCGGCGGCCGGGCGCGCGCAAACGCCGCAGCAAGTCATCCGCGAGGCCCGGCGCGGCGCGCTGCGCGAACTCGCGAGCTCGCGGGTCGACGCCGAGGGCTGGTTCGCCCGCGTGTGCGCCGCGCAGGCATCGCCGCAGCGCACGCTGCTCGCGTTCGAGGCGGTCACGCCGGCGAGCGCCGCCGCCGCGCCACGCGAGGCGCTGCGCGCCCTCGCCCTCGATCCCGCGTACCAGTTGAAGTGAGAGGCGTGGGCATGCGCCGCCGCGAATTCGTGACGCTCGCAGCCGGCGCTGGGCTTTCGCTGTGGTTCCACGGCGCGCGCGCCGCGGATGCGCGCGCCGCCGGGCGCCGAGCCGACTACCGGCGCCGGCTGGTGCTCATCGAGCTGAACGGCGGCAACGACGGGCTCAACACCCTGGTGCCGTTTGCCGACCCGCAGTACGCGAGCCTGCGGCCGCGTCTCGCCCTGGCGCGCGAACAGTTGCTGCAGATCTCCGAGCGCGAGGCGCTGCATCCCGCGCTCGCCGCGCTCCTGCCGCTGTGGCAGGCGGGCGAGCTGGCGCTGGTGCAGGGCGTGGGCTATCCGAGTCCCAATCTGTCGCACTTCCGTTCCATCGAGATCTGGGACACCGCGTCCCGCGCCGAGGAGTACCTGCGGCGCGGCTGGCTCGCGCGCGCGTTCGAGGCGAACCCCGTGCCGGCCGGATTCGCGGCGCCGGGCGTGTCGCTGGGCGGGCAGTCCCTGGGGCCCTTGGCGGGTTCGCGGTCCATCGCGCTCGCCGACCCCGAGCGCTTCCAGCGCCAGGCGCGGCTGGCGGCGCCGGCGCCGGCGCGCGGTCCGGCGGCCCTGCGGCACGTGCTCGCCGTCGAGGCGGACGTGGCGCAGGCGGCTGCCCGCCTGCCCGCCGCTGCGCCGGCGGGCGGCAACTTTCCGGCGGGCCCGTTCGGGAACGCGCTGCGCGCCGCCGCGGAAGTGGCGCAGGCCGGCAGCGGCGTGGCGGCGTACCGGCTCTCGCTCGGCGGCTTCGACACGCACCAGAACCAGGCGGCCGTTCACGCCAGCCTGCTGCGCCAGCTGGCCGAGGGCATCGCCGCCTATCGCGCGGCGATGGTCGCGGCCGGGCTGTGGGACGACACCCTGGTGCTGACCTACGCCGAGTTCGGGCGGCGGGCGGCCGAGAACGGCTCGAGCGGCACCGACCACGGCACGGCGAGCGTGCATTTCGCCGCCGGCGGGCGGGTGCACGGCGGGCTGTACGGCGAGCCGCCGCGCCTGGACCGGCTGGAGAACGGCAACCTGCCGTTCGCGGTGGACTTCCGCAGCCTGTACGCGACGGCGCTGGAGGGCTGGTGGAGCATGCCCTCGGCGCCGGTGCTGAACGGGCGCTTCGCGCCGCTTCCCATCCTCAGGGCCTGAGTTCGTCACGGGCGCGCACGCGCGCGCCGGCCGCCTGCGACAGGCGTCGGATCGGCCGGGCGAGGGGCGACTCGATTTCGAGATATCGCCTTCCAGGCTCTGCGGCGCACGCCGTACCGGGGGCCGGGCCGCCGACGCCCGCGCCGATGGCGAGAATGCGCTCGAGAGCCGCGCCGACGGGGACGCCAAGGCCTTCTCGCCCATCGCCACGATTGTTGCGGCGGGACGCGGCAGTGCCGATGCCATAGACTCCCGGCGTTGCGCATGCCGCTTCCCGGAGAAACCATGAGCGCCGTACTGTACGAATCCAAGGACCGCGTCGCCACCATCACCCTCAACCGTCCCGAGAAGCGCAACGCCATCGACCAGGCGGTGTGCGAGGGCCTGCGCGCGGCGTGGCAGCGGCTCGCGGCGGGCGAGGACCGCGCCGCCGTGTTGTGCGGGGCGGGCGAATCGTTCTCCGCCGGCGCCGACCTGCGCGAACCGCCCAAGGCGCTGTGGAAGAGCCTGCCGGGCATCGGCGTAGCGCTGGACAAGCCGGTGATCTTCGCGGCCTCGGGCTGGTGCGCGGGCGCCTCCATGCTCTACCTGATGCTGTGCGATCTGTGCGTGGCTGCCGAGGATGCCCGGTTCATCCTTCCCGAGGTGAACGTGGGCGCCTTCGGCGGCGTTGCCTCGGGACTGGTGTCGCGCATACCGCACAAGATCGCCATGGAGATGCTGCTGCTCGGGGAAGCGGTGGGCGCCGAGCGGGCCTTCCAGGTCGGACTCGTGAACCGCGTGGTGCCCAGGGGCCGCCACGCCGAAGTCGCGCGGGAGATGGCGCTCAGGATCGCCGCGGGCGCGCCGCTGGTGGTGGCGGGAATCAAGCGGGTGGCCGAGCAGACGCTCGCGCGCACGCCGGCCGAGCGCTTTTACCCGGAGATGGTGCGACTGCTGGAAATCGACGAGAGCGAGGACCGCAAGGAAGGCGCGCGCGCCTTCGCCGAAAAGCGCCCGCCGAGGTTCAGCGGGCGCTGATTGCGGCGGGCGCCGGTTCCGGCGGGCGTGGGGTGCGCCGGTCCGGGGGCGCGACCGGCAGCGGCTCGACGCGCCAGATGTCCCGGCAGTACTCGCCGATGGTGCGGTCCGAGGAAAAGCGCCCCATGCGCGCCGCGTTGAGGATGGACATGCGCGTCCAGCCGCGCTCGTTCAGGAACGCCGCGCCCGCCCGTTCCTGGCAGGCGATGTAGGAAGGATAGTCCGCCAGCAGCAGGAAGCTGTCGTGCCGCAGCAGGTGATCGACCAGCGGCTGGAATGCGCCGCGCTCGCCCTGCGAGAACGCGCCCTCGGCGATGAGGTCGATCGCACGCTTGAGTTCCGGGTTCGATTCGTAGTGCTCCCAGGGCCGGTAGCCGGCGGCGAGCGTGCGCGCGACCTCGCTCTCGGTGAGGCCGAAGAGAAAGAAGTTCTCAGCGCCCAGCGCCTCGCGCATCTCGATGTTGGCGCCGTCGAGCGTGCCGATGGTGAGCGCCCCGTTCATGGCGAACTTCATGTTGCCGGTGCCCGAGGCTTCCTTGCCGGCGGTGGAGATCTGCTCGGACAGGTCCGCGGCCGGGTAGAGCGCGTGCCCCAGCTTGACGCTGAAGTCGGGCAGGAACACGACGGTGAGCCGCCCGGCGACCAGGGGATCGCGGTTGACCGTCTCGCCGACCGCGCTGATCAGGCGGATGATGAGTTTCGCCATCGCGTAGCCCGGCGCCGCCTTTCCGCCGAAGATGAAGCTGCGCGGCGTCATCCGGATCGAGGGATCGCGCCGGATGCGCTCGTACAGCGTCACCACGTGCAGCAGGTTCAGGTGCTGGCGCTTGTATTCGTGGATGCGCTTGGCCTGGACGTCGAACAGCGTGGCCGGGTCCAGCCGCACGCCGCTGTGGCGGGCGGCCAGCGCGGCGAAGGTCTCCTTGCAGCCGCGCCGGATGGCCCGCCAGCGTTCCTGGAAGCCGGGGTCGTCCGCGTGGCGTTCCAGCCCTTGCAGGCGGTCCGGGTCGCGCTCCCAGCCGGGGCCGAGCGTCTCCTCGAACAGCGCGGCCAGGCGCGGATTGGAGAGCATCACGAAGCGGCGCGGCGTCACGCCGTTGGTCTTGTTCTGGAACTTCTGCGGCCAGATCTCGTGGAAATCGCGCAGCACGGTCTGCGCGAGCAGCCGGCTGTGGATCTGCGCCACGCCGTTGATCGCGAAGCTGCCGATGCAGGCAAGGTGCGCCATGCGCACGAAGCGCGGCGGCGTCTCGTCGATGACCGAGACGCGGCGCACGCGCTCCTCGTCCTTCGGATAGCGGCGCCGGATCCAGTCGAGGAAGCGGGCGTTGATCTCGTAGATGATCTCCAGGTGGCGCGGGAGCACGCTCTGGAACAGCTCCAGCGGCCACTTCTCCAGCGCCTCGGGGAGCAGGGTGTGGTTGGTGTAGGCGAAGGTATGGCGCGTGACGCGCCACGCGGCGTCCCAGTCCAGGCAGCACTCGTCCACCAGCAGGCGCATCAGCTCGGCCACCGCGACGGCCGGATGGGTGTCGTTCAGCTGCACGCAGAACTTGTCGTGGAAGCGCTCGGGGGGCATGCCGGTGCTGCGCAGCACGCGCAGCATATCCTGCAGTGAGCAGGTGACGAAGAAGTACTGCTGCAGCAGGCGCAGCCGCTTGCCGGCCTCGCCCTCGTCGTTGGGGTAGAGCACCTTGCTGATGGTCTCGGAACGGATCTCGCGCAGCACCGCGCCGTAGTAGTCGCCGCGGTTGAAGGCGAGGAAGTCGAACCCCTCGGGCGCGCGCGCGGCCCACAGGCGCAGCAGGTTCACGGTGTTCACGCGGTGGCCGACGATCGCCGTGTCGATCGCCATGCCGCGGAACACGTCCTGCGGCACCCAGCGCACGCGCAGCCGGCCCTCGCCGTCGGTGAAGCGTTCGGTATGGCCTCCGATCTTCACGTCGTAGGCGATCTGGGGGCGCTGTACTTCCCAGGGGTTGCCCAGGCGCAGCCAATTGTCGGCGATCTCGATCTGCTCGCCCCCGCGCAGCAGCTGCGTGAAGATGCCGTACTCGTAGCGGATACCGTAGCCGGTGGCGGGAACCTGCAGGCTCGCCAGCGAATCCATGAAGCAGGCGGCGAGGCGCCCGAGCCCCCCGTTGCCGAGCCCAGGCTCCTCCTCGTGCTCGATCAGGTCCTCCAGATCGATCCCCAGGCCCGCCAGCGCCCGGCGCGCATCCTCCTCGATGCCCAGGCTCTGAAGGTTGCTGCCGAGGAACGGCCCCGGCAGGTACTCCGCCGAGAGGTAGCACACGGTGCGCGGGTTGGCGCGCTGGTAGGTCTCGATGGTGCTCATCCAGCGGCGCAGGATCCGGTCGCGCACCGTGTAGGCGAGGGCCTTGAAGCGGTCGTCGACCGTGGCCACTTCCGGGAAGCGTCCCTGCACGTACAGCAGGTTGTCGAGGAAGGCGAGGCGGATGGTCTCCTCGGTGAGCCCGGTGCGTATGTCCTCGCGACCCGGGGACTGCGCGCTCTCGCGGTGCGGGTGCTCCATGGCGGTGTCGCCTCCGATGCCCGTGCGGGATGCCGGCCAGTTTATCGCCGCCCCGGCCGCTGCGGGAGCGGCGGTTCGGCGGCGCACGGTGGGTGAATTCCAAGATTCAATCCTGGAATTCACCCATGGGATACCTGCCCAGACTGCTCGGGAGCCCGCTTGCCCGGGCGGCGCGTGCGTTCCCGGCCGTGGTGCTGGTCGGCCTGCGGCGCGAGCTTTATTTCCTTCGCGATCAGCGCGGACTCGAAGTCGATTTCGTCGTCCCGGCCGGTGCCGGGCGCCTCGCGCTGGTGGAGGCGATGCTGCGCTCGGTGGGGCGCGGGGCGAGCGCGCAGGTGTGAACGGGCGCGGGCAGGAGTACCTAGATCCTGCGCCCGCTGCCCCGCCACCAGGGCTCGCGCAGTTCGGCCTTGGCGATCTTGCCGATGGAGGTACGCGGGAATGCGTCCATGAACACCACCTTGCGCGGTTTCTTGTAGCCGGCGAGCCGGCTCCGGCACCACTGGATCACCTCGGCCTCCGAGAGGACGGCGCCGGGCCGCAGCACCAGCGCCGCGCACACCGACTCTCCCCACTTCTCGTCGGGGATGCCGAACACCGCGGCGTCCTGCACCGACGGGTGCGCGTACAACACCTCCTCGACCTCCTTGGGGTAGATGTTCTCGCTGCCGGAGATGATCATGTCCTTCTTGCGCTCGACGATGGTGAGAAAGCCGTCGGGCTCGCGCCGCGCGAGATCGCCCGTGTGCAGCCAGCCGCCGGCGAAGGCTTCGGCCGTGTCGGCATCCGCCTTGTAGTAGCCGGTCATCGCGTTGGGGCCGCGGGTGACGATCTCGCCCACCTCTCCTGGAGCCACCTCGCGGCAGGCGTCGTCCACCACCCGCACCTGCGCGAGCACCACCGGCCGGCCGCAGGTCGAGGCCCGGTGCGGGTGGTCTTCCGGTCCCACGACCGTGAGCTGGCCCGCCTCGGTCGAGCCGTAGCCCTGGATGAACCGCATCGAGGGCAGGCGCTCGGCCGCCCTGCGGATGATCTCCTGCGGCATGGGCGCGCCACCGTACATGCACCAGCGCACCGAGGACAGGTCGAAGGATCCGAGCCGCGGCCACTCGACGATCGAGTGGATCGGGCTGGGCGCGAGGAACCAGTAGCTGGCGCGCTCGCGCTGCGAGGTCGCGAGGAACTCGGCGACGTCGAACTTGCTCATCAGCACCACGGTGGCGCCCGAGAGCATGTGCGACATGAAGCAGGTGTTGAGCGCCCCCATGTGGAACAGCGGCAGCGGCAGCAGGGTCACCTGTTCGGCGCGCATGCCGTAGTCGAGCGCGCCCTGCACGGCGACCTGCACCCGTGAGCGGTGCGAGGACACCACGCCCTTGGGCCGGCCGGTGGTGCCGCTGGTATACATGATGGTGTAGGCGTCGCTCTCGGCCACCGCGGCGCGCGGCGCCTGCGTCCTTGCCGAGCGCAGCAGTGCGTGGTAGTCCAGCGCCCAATCGGGCCCGCCGCCGCCGATGCACACGCAGCTCCCCATCGCGGGCAGGCGGGCGCGCAGCGATTGGACCGCCGGAGCGAACTCCGGAGAAAAGAAAAGTATGGAAGCGCCGCAATGCGCGAGGACGTACTCCAGTTCCGGCGGGGCGAGCAGGAAGTTGACCGGCACCAGCGTCGCCCCGCTGCGCGCGACCCCGAAGTGCACGGCGACGAACGCCAGGCTGTTGCGGGAGAGCAGCGCGACGTTCACGCCGCGGCGTGCGCCCAGGGCGATCAAGGCGCTCGCGATCCGGTCGGCGAGCGCGTCGAGTTCACCGTAGGTGATGCGCGCGGACCCGTCCACCACCGCGATCTTGTCCGGGTTGCGGCGGGCGCTCGCTGCGAGCACACCGCCGATGGTGAGACCGGTGTGCAGGCAGGCGCTCATCGGCAGGCCGGAACGCAGGCGCGCGCCAGCGCGCGTGGCTCCCGCTCAGACTCCACCCCAGGGCTCGTTCAGCTCGCGCATCGCCTCGGCGAGCGAACCGTGCTTGTCGATCGCCTCCTTAATGGGACGGGCGGTGTTCGCCAGGTGCGCAAGCGAGTCGAATTCGCCGGCGAACTCCATGGCGGTCTTGATGCCGATCATCTCCCAGACACGGTTGATCATCGACTTGTTGAGCATCAGCAGCTCCGGCGCGATGGTGGCGATCCGGCGCGCGATGGCGCGGGTCTGCTCCTCGAGCCTGTCGGCGGGGAAGCTGTAGTTGATCATGCCGATCGACTCGGCTTCCTTGCCGGAGAACATGCGCCCGAACATCATCTCCTTGGACTTCTTCAGCCCAGCCATGAAGGCATACACGGCGGTGTTGTCGCCCGGCGCCAGCCAGCGGGTGGGCGGGTAGCCGATCTTCGCGTCGTCGGCCATCATGGTGAGGTCGCAGGTGAGGGCGAGGGTGCTGCCGCCGCCCAGCGCGTAGCCGTGCACCTGGGCGATCACCGGCTTCCACAGGTCCCAGATGAAGCGCTCGTAGGCGATGTGCCCCTGGACGTGGGCGCGACTGTTCCAGATGCCGCGGCCGTACTCGGGCACGCCGCGCGGGTCGTGACTGCCGTCGGAGGGCCCCTGCCCCGGCCGGATGGCCTCCGGCGGCGTCTCGCGGAAGTCGTAGCCCACCGAGAAGCAGCGGCCCGCGCCGCGCAGGACGATGACGCGGGCGGCGGTGTCCTTTTCGGCCCGGGCGAGCATCGCCTGCAGCGCCTCCATCATCGGCCAGGAGAAGGCGTTCATCTGCTGCGGTCGGTTGAAGGTGATGGTGGCGATGCCCTCGGCGCCCACCTCGTAGAGGAGCAGGGGATCGGAATCGGACATGGCGGTCTCCGTGTTAGAGCTTCGAAATCCCGTCGTAGAGCAGCTGGATGCCGGTGAGCAACAGTATCAGGTAGGAGACCTGCAAGAACAGCTTCTCGGACATCCGGTTCTGGAGCCACACGCCGATCACGATGCCCAACAGCGCGACCGGGGTCAACGCCAGGGACGCGGATACGTTGGTGAAGGACAGCAGGTCGAGCGACCAGTAGGGCACGATCTTGGCTACGTTCAGCGCGGCGAAGAACATGACGGTGGTTCCCGCCTGCAGGCGCTTTTCCAGGCGCTGCGGCAGCAGGTAGATCCACAGGGGCGCGCCGCCCGACTGGGCGATGAAGCTGGTCACACCGGACACCGTCCCCCAGAACCAGCCCTTGCGCCTCGAGGGCTTCGCGTCCGGGACGTCGCGGCGCGCGAGGCTGCTGGCGACGAACCCCAGGGCGATCAGGCCCAGGATGATGCGCAGCGCATTGTCGTTGAGGGCGCTGAAGGTGGCCCAGCCGATACCGGTGCCCGCCAGGCCCGCCGGCAGCAGGATGCGCATGTTCGCGCGGTCCCAGTCGCGCCGGTAGGCGTACACGCTCGCCGCGTCGCTCACGAGCAGAATGGGCAGCATGATGGCCGCCCCCTGGGCGGGCGGGATCACCAGGGCGAGCAGCGGTACGGTCACCCCGCCAGCCATGCCGAAGCCGGCCTTGCCCATGCCGGTGACCAGCACCGCGACGGTCGCGATGACGCAGAACCAGACGTTGTCGAACAGTTCCAAGCGGACGGGCGCTGGGATTCAGACCGCGGCGGCGATGCGATGAGGGGTCATGACGCGGGGGGGAAAACGGCGTTGTGCGGGTGCGCGCGAGGGCGGCGCAATTGTAGCCACGTTCGCGCCGGGACGCTCCGTAAAATCCGTACTGTCGAACCCGCAGCATTCCTGCCGACTGCCACGGACGCAGCTTGAACATCCTCGCCCTGGAAACCTCCACCACGTTCTGCTCGCTCGCCCTCGGCCGCGGAGCCGAAGTGTTCGAGCGTCACTTCGAGGCCGGCCAGCGGCATTCGGAGCTGGTGCTGGACGCCGTGCACGAACTGCTGGGCGAGGCGGGGCTCGCGCCTTCGGCGCTTTCGGGCATCGCCTTCGGCGAAGGCCCCGGCTCGTTCACCGGCCTTCGCATCGCCTGCAGTCTGACCCAGGGTCTTGCCTTCGCGCTGTCGCTGCCGGTGGTCGGTGTCGGAACGCTGCTCGCGCTCGCCCAAGAGTGCGGCGGCGACGCGGTGATCGCCTGCCTGGACGCGCGCATGGGCGAGGTGTACCACGCGGCCTACCGGCGCGAGGGCGGGTGCTGGCGCGCCGTCCAGGCGCCCGGCCTGTACGCGCCTCGCGCGCTGCCGCCGCTGGACGGCGGCGGCTGGCTCGGGTGCGGGTCCGGCTTCGCGGCGTACCCGGAGGCGCTCGCCGCGCGCTACCAGGGTCGGCTCGCCGCCGTTCGCGCCGAGCTCGCGCCCACGGCGCGCGCGGTGCTGGCGCTGTCGCGGGCACGCTTCGAGAGCGGCGACACCCGCCGCGCGCACGAGGCCGTACCGATATACTTGCGCGACAAGGTGGCGCTGAAGATGAACGAACGTCCCGCGGGCGAACCGAGATGAGCGCGCTGCTCAGACCCTCGGCCTGGTTCGAGGAGATGCGGGAGGACGACGTGCCGGCGGTCATGGCCGTCGAGCGGCGCATCTACGCGTTCCCCTGGACCGGGGGCAACTTCAGGGATTCCATCCACGCCGGGTATGCCTGCCGTCTCTACCGCGACGCCGAGGGCCTGATCGGCTACTCGGTGGCGACGGTGGCCGCCGGCGAGGCCCACATCCTCAACCTGAGCGTCGCGGCCGAGCGCCAGCGAATGGGAAACGGCGCGCGGCTGCTCGCCCACATGATCGGCCTGGCGCGTGCGCAGCGCGCCGCGAGCGTGTTCCTCGAGGTGCGTCCCTCCAACGAGGCGGCGCTGAACCTGTACCGCGGCTGCGGCTTCAGGCGCATCGGCATGCGCCGCGGCTACTATCCCGGCGCGTCCGTGCGCGAGGACGCGCTGGTGCTCGCCCTCGAGCTGTGAACCGGCGCGAGCGCTTTCTCGAGGAGATGGGCCTCGGCCCGGTGTGGCGCCTGCGCCGTCGCGACGCCGGCGGTCCGCGGGCCGAGGCGGCCGAGGCCACCGAGGCGCCCCAGACCACCGAGGCGCCCGAGGCCGTAGAGCCTGCCGCACCGGAGCCCGCGCATCGTGTGCAAGCGGGCGCGACGCGATCGCGCGGCGCCGGCGTGCAGGCGCGCGCGGCAGCGCTCGAGACGGACCCGCGCGCCGCGGCGATCGCGCGCATGGACTGGGAAGAGCTGAAGGCATCCGCCGCGGCCTGTAGCGCCTGCGGCCTGTGCAAGGGCAGGACCCAGGCGGTGTTCGGCGTCGGCGACGAGGCGGCCCCATGGATGGTCGTGGGCGAGGCGCCGGGCGCGGAGGAAGACGCGCGCGGCGAACCGTTCGTCGGCCAGGCGGGCCGGTTGCTGGACGCGATGCTGGCAGCGATCGGTCTGGCGCGCGGCAGGGGCGTGTACATCGGCAACGTCATCAAGTGCCGGCCGCCGGGCAACCGCAACCCGGAGCCGCAGGAAGTGGCGCGCTGCGCGCCCTACCTCGCGCGCCAGATCGAGCTGGTACGGCCGCGCGTCATCCTCGCCCTGGGGCGGTTCGCGGCACAGGCGCTGCTCTCCTCGGACGCCACCATCGCCAGCCTGCGGGGGAGGGTGCTGCGCTACCGCGGCATCCCCACCATCGTGAGCTACCACCCGGCCTACCTGCTGCGCAACCTGCCCGACAAGTCCAAGGCCTGGGAGGACCTGTGCCTCGCGCGCCGCACGCTGGCCGAGGCTGCGCAGGGCAGCGGGCCCGCGGCGGATTGATGTCCGGGCCCCGGACGCTCATCTGCGCGCCGCGGGAATCGCACGACCCCCCATCTCTCGGATCGGAGAAGACCATGCGACGACTTCTGCTCGCAACCGTCCTGGCCGCGGCACTGCCGCTGGCCGGCTGCGGCTACAACGACATCCAGCGCACCGACGAGGCGGTCAAGTCCGGCTGGTCGGAGGTGCTCAACCAGTACCAGCGACGCGCCGACCTGGTGCCCAACCTGGTGAACACCGTGAAGGGCTTCGCGGCGCAGGAGCAGCAGGTGCTCACCCAGGTCACCGAGGCGCGCTCGCGCGTGGGCAGCATCCAGGTGACGCCGGAACTCATCAACGATCCCGAGGCGCTGCAGCGCTTCCAGCAGGCGCAGGCGGGTATGACCAGTGCGCTCTCGCGGCTGATCGCGGTGGCGGAGAATTACCCGCAGCTGAAGTCCGATCAGAACTTCCGCGATCTTCAGGCGCAGTTGGAGGGCACCGAGAACCGCATCGCCGTGGCGCGCAACCGCTACATCAAGTCGGTGCAGGATTACAACGTGCTGGTGCGCGGGTTCCCGGTGAACCTGACGGCGATGGCCTTCGGCTACAAGGTGCGGCCGAATTTCTCCGTTGAGAACGAGAAGGAGATCTCGCGGCCCCCGGTGGTCGACTTCGGCAAGCCGGCGCCCGCCAGGCAGTGAAGGCCACGCGCATGCCGCGCGCCGTGCCGGCAGGCGGCGCAGCGCCGGTCCGGGTGTTCCTGGTGCGTCTGGCCGGTCTGATGCTCGGGATCGGGCTCGCGCTGATCGCGGCCGCCCAGGTGCCGGTGCCGCCGCTCAGCGGGGCGGTGGTGGATCTGACCGGTACGCTGAGCGCCGAGCAGCGCAGCGCGCTGGACACCCAACTGCGCGAGTTCTCGCAGCGCCGCGGCAGCCAGATCGCGGTGCTCCTGGTTCCCACCACCCGTCCCGAGGCGATCGAGCAGTTCTCCATGCGCGTCGCCGAGGCCTGGAAGATCGGGCGCGCCGGGAAGGACGACGGGGTGATCGTGCTGGTGGCGAAGAACGACCGGGAGATGCGCATCGAGGTCGGCTATGGACTGGAAGGCGCCATTCCCGACGCGGTGGCAAAGCGCATCGTCGATGGCTACCTTGCACCGCGCTTTCGGCAAGGCGACTTCTACGGCGGCCTGCGCGCGGGCATCGCCGCCATCGAAAAGCTCATCGAGGGCGAGAAGCTTCCCCCACCCGCGCCGCGCGGCGCGCAGGGCGGTTTCGATCCGGGGAACCTGTTCGCCCTGCTGGTGGCGATCCTGATCGCGGGCGGCATCGCCGCCCGCGTCCTGGGGCGTGCTCTCGGGGCAGTGCTCGTCGGGGGCGGTGCCGGCGTGGTCGGCTGGCTCGCCTTCGGTTCGCTCGCGGCCGCGGGGCTGCTTGCGCTGGTGGCCTTGTTCATCACCCTCGCCGGCGGGGCGCGCCCGGGCTATTACGGTCGCGGAGGAATGCGCGGGGGCGGTTTCGGCGCAGGCGGGTTCGGAGGCGGATTCGGCGGCGGGAGCTTCGGCGGGGGCGGCGGCGGATTCGGCGGCGGCGGCGCCTCGGGGCGGTGGTGAAGTGAAGCTCGGCCGCGCCCTGCGCCACCTGCTCGCGGAGTGTTTCGCGCTGCGGCGAGCATTCCCGCCGGGGACGCTCTCGGCCATCGAGCGGGCGATCGCCGCAAGCGAATCGCGCCATCGCGGCGAGTTGCGCTTCGCGGTCGAGGCCGGTCTGCCGTGGCTCGCGCTCGCGCGCGGGGGTACCGCCCGCGAGCGCGCGGCGGAACTGTTCGCGCGGCTGCGGGTCTGGGACACCGAGGAGAACAGCGGCGTGCTCGTCTACCTGCTCCTGGGCGACCGGGCGGTCGAGATTCTCGCCGACCGCGGCATTCACGCGCGCGTGGGCGAGGGACCGTGGCGTGATATCTGCGAGCGCATGCGCGCGGCGTTCGCGCTCGGGGAGTTCGAACGCGGCGCGCTCGCGGGCATCGAGGCGATCGGCGAGCTGCTCGCGCGGCACTTCCCGCCGGGCAGGGAGAACCCCGACGAGCTGCCCGACCGGCCGGTGGTGGTGCGCTGAGGGGTGCGCGGCCTCGGTGCGCCGAGGGGGGCCGCTGACAGGGTCCGCCGAGCCGCGCGGCGGCGCGCGCCGGCGGGGCGTTCAGTGCGGGGGCTTTTCCATTCCGATCAGGTGCGACAGGTCCTGCTTCGCCTGGTTGGCGCGGTTCCAGCGGATGATCGCGTACATGGTGCCGGAGACGAACAGGCTGAAGGCGACGATCACCGCGTCGATTCCCAGGTCGACCCGGATCATGGCGGAGTAGAGCGCCAGCATTATCAGGATCGCGACGTTCTCGTTGAAGTTCTGCACCGCGATGGAGTGGCCCGCCGAGAGCAGTACGTGGCCGCGATGCTGCAGCAGCGCGTTCATCGGCACGACGAAGAAGCCGGCGATGCCGCCCACGATCACCAGCAGCGCGATCGCCAGCGGCAGCCAGGTCACCACCACCATCAGCATCACCACCAGGCCGGTCGCCACGCCCACCGGGAGGATCGCGAGCGATCTGCGCAGCGGCACGAAACGCGCCGCGATCACCGCGCCCAGCGCGATGCCCAGGGCGGTGACGCCCTGGAGCATCGAGGCCCGGTCCAGGCCGTAGCCGAGCTTGTCCTGGGCCCAGGCGATCACGATGAACTGAAGGGTCGCGCCCACCCCCCAGAAGAGCGTGGTGACCGCGAGCGAGATCTGCCCGAGCTTGTCCTTCCACAGCATCACGAAGCACTCGCTGAAGTCGCGCACCAGCACCAGGGGGTTGCGCGGCTGGCGCTCGTAGCGCGCGCCGGTGTCGGGTATGCGCAGATTGAAGGCGGCGGCCACCAGGTAGCTCAGACCGATGATGGGGATGGCCGCCTCCGCCGGCGACTCGATGCCGAAACTGAGCAAAGGGAAGTCCACCCCGAGCAGTGCCGAGGAAACGCGCGGCGTGAGGAGCGTGCCGCCGAGCACCGTGCCGAGAATGATGGATGCTACCGTCAGTCCCTCGATCCAGCCGTTGGCCGCGACCAGCTGCCGGGCGGGCAGCAGCTCGGTCAGGATGCCGTACTTGGCCGGGGAATAGGCTGCCGCGCCCAGACCCACGATGGCGTAGGCGAGCAGCACCACCAGGTGCTCGTCCAGTCCCAGCGCCGCGATCTGCGCGTACAGGAACATCACCAGGCAACCCAGGATCTTGACGCCGTTGGTGATGAACATCACCTTGCCCTTGGGCAGCGAGTCGGCGAACGCGCCGACGAAGGCGGCCAGCACCACGTAGGACACCGTGAAGAAGAACTTCAGCAGCGGCGTCACCCAGGCGGGCCCCTGCAGCTCCAGCAGCAGGCCGATGGCGGCGATCAGCAGCGCGTTGTCGGCGAGCGAGCTGAAGAACTGCGCCGCCATGATGGTGTAGAAGCCGCGCTTCAATAGGTGCTGCCGGGGGGGTGGCGCAGGGTGCTGCGGGACAGGCCCGGCCGGCGCGAGGGGCCGGGCCCGGTTGACTGATTCATGCGGCGCCGCCGTTGTTGCGGTCGTGCTTTATACCACGGGATGCAGCCGCCGCCGCCGGGGCGGCGCACCCGCTCGGGGCGGCATGCCGCCACCTATAATGGCGCCGATGGTGCAGCCTTCAGGACACCGCGGCACATGAGGCCGGTACGCGCCGAGATCGACCTCGCGGCGCTGCGCGCAAACCTCGGCCTCGCCAGGCGCCTTGGCGCCGGCGCCCGCGTCTGGGCGGTGGTGAAGGCCAACGCCTACGGTCACGGGCTTTCCCGCGTGGTTCCCGCGCTCGCCGCTGCCGACGGGCTGGCGCTGATCGAGATCGGCGACGCCGTCGCGCTGCGCGAGGCCGGCTACGCCCGGCCGATCCTGCTCCTGGAGGGTTTCTTCGAGGCCGCGGAGCTGCGCCTGTTCTCGTCCCACGCGTTTACCGCGGTGGTCCACTCGGCCGAACAGCTGGCCATGCTGGAGGGCGCCGCGCTCGAGCGCCCCATCGACGTGTGCGTGAAGGTGAACACCGGCATGAACCGGCTGGGGTTCCGCGCCGCCGCGGCCGCGGGCGCGATCGCCCGGCTGCGCGCGAGCGCCGGCGTTGCTTCGATCACGCTGATGACCCATTTCGCCGACGCCGACGGCGAGCGCGGCATCGCGGCCCAGCTCGCGAGCTTCGACACGGTCGCCTCCGCGGCCGGGCTGCCCCAGTGCACCGCCAATTCCGCGGCGCTGATCCGCTACCCGCAGTCGCGCCGCGACTGGGTGCGGCCCGGCATCATGCTGTACGGGTGCTCGCCGCTGCCGGACAGACCGGCCGAGGCGATCGGCCTGGCGCCGGTGATGACGCTCTCCAGCCGGATCATCGCGGTGCAGGAACTCGCGCCCGGCGAGCGTCTGGGCTACGGCGGCACATTCGGCGCCGAGCAGCCGATGCGCATCGGCATCGTCGCTTGCGGCTACGCCGACGGCTACCCGCGCCATGCGCCGGCGGGCACGCCGATCCTGGTCGGGGCGCGCCGCACCCGCATCGTCGGACTGCCCTCGATGGACATGCTCTACGCGGATCTCTCCGGCCTGCCCGAAGCGGGGCCGGGCACCGCGGTGACCCTGTGGGGCAGAGGGCTCTCCGCCGACGAGGTGGCCCGCGCGGCGGGAACGGTCAGCTACGAGCTGCTGTGCTCGCTGAATGCACGGGTGCCGGTCGCCGTGACCGGCGCCGCCTGAGCGCGCGGGCTGCGGGAGCGCGGTGATGGCGAAGGAGAAGGCGAAAAGCGTCTACGTCTGCAACGAGTGCGGCAGCCGCTCGCCGCGCTGGCAGGGCCAGTGTCCGGGCTGCGAGGGCTGGAACACGCTGGTGGAATCGGCGGCCGATCCGCTGGCGCGTGAGCGGCACCGGTTCGGCGGTATCGCCCGCGGCGCGCCGGCACAGCGCCTCGCGGACGTGCCGGCGGTCGAGAGCGCGCGCGCGCCGACCGGGATCGGGGAACTGGACCGCGTGCTGGGCGGGGGTCTGGTCGCTGGCCAGGTGGTGCTGATCGGCGGCGACCCGGGCGTGGGCAAGTCGACGCTGCTCCTGCAGGCACTCGCGGCGATGAGCGCAAAGGCCAGCGCGCTCTACGTGAGCGGGGAGGAATCCGCCGAGCAGGTGGCGCTGCGCGCGCGGCGTCTCGCGCTCGATCCGGCCGGCATACAGCTTCTGGCCGAGATCCAGCTCGAGCGCATCCTGGCGACACTCGCCGGGCACAGACCCGACATCGCGGTCGTCGACTCGATCCAGACGCTGTACTCCGAGCAGCTCACCTCGGCGCCCGGATCGGTGGCGCAGGTACGCGAGTGCGTGGCGCAGCTCGCGCGTGCGGCCAAGCAGAGCGGGATCACCCTGGTGCTGGTGGGGCACGTCACCAAGGAGGGTGCGCTCGCCGGCCCGCGGGTGGTCGAGCACATCGTGGACACGGTGCTGTATTTCGAGGGCGACACCCATCAGAGCTTTCGCCTGGTGCGCGCGTTCAAGAACCGCTTCGGGGCGGTGAACGAGATCGGCGTTTTCTCCATGACCGATCGCGGCCTGCGCGGCGTGGCGAACCCCTCGGCCTTGTTCCTTTCCGAGCACTCCGAACAGGCTCGCGGTTCCTGCATCTTCGTCGCGCAGGAGGGCACGCGCCCGCTGCTGGTGGAGGTCCAGGCGCTGGTGGACGCATCCCATGCCCCCAACCCGCGCCGGCTCAGCGTCGGCCTGGACCCGAACCGGCTGGCGATGCTGCTCGCGGTGCTGCACCGCCATGCCGGCATCGCCTCTTACGATCGCGACGTGTTCGTGAACGCCGTGGGCGGGGTGCGCATCGGCGAGCCGGCCGCGGACCTCGCGGTGCTGCTGGCGCTCGTGTCCTCGCACCTCGACCGGCCGCTGCCTCCGGGACTCGCGGTGTTCGGCGCGGTGGGCCTGTCGGGCGAGGTGCGGCCCGCCCCGCGCGGCCAGGAGCGGCTGCGCGAGGCGGCCAAGCTCGGCTTCACCCGGGCCATCGTGCCGCGCTCGAATGTCGCGAGGCAGCCGGTGGAGGGGATCGAGGTGATCGGTGTGGGGAGGGTGGTGGAGGCGATCGCGCGCGTTCGCTGAGCGTACCGGCGCGCAGCCTCCGGGCGCGCAGGCACGGGACCTGCGAGCGCGCAGGCACGGGAGCTCCGGGTGCGCAGGCGTAAGACCTCAGCGCGCGCAAGCGCGGGACTTCCGAGCGCGCAAGCGCGGGACTTCCGAGCGCGCAAGCGCGGGACTTCCGAGCGCGCAGGCGCGCAGGCCCCGGGCGCGCAAACGCGTCTGCGTCAGATATCGAGCGCACATTGCGCCGCCCGCGCGCCGGCCCGTGCGGCGGATTCGAGCGTTGCCGGCAGCTCGGGTTCGAGGTAGTCGCCTGCGAGCAGCAGGCCCGGCACCGGCGTTACCGTGGACGGTCGCTCCAGCCCCGGGCGGCAGGAGAAGGTGGCGCGGCGCTCGCTGATCACGCGCGTCCAGCGCGGGCGCGCTGCAGCGCCCAGGGCGGTTGCGACTTCGGCCTGGACGCGGGTGGCGATCGCGGCGTGGGAGAGCCCGGCGAGGGAGGTCGCGGTGCTGGTCACTGCCGCGACCAGACCCGCGGGTCCGCCGAGCAGCCCGCGATCGAAGGCCCATTGCACGATGCCGCCGGCGAAACCCAGCATCGGCGCGGGCAGGCGCACCTGCGGCTCGTACTGCAGGTAGCAGGTGGTGATCGCTTCGTAGGCGAGCGTCGAGAACCAGGCGCGCAGCGATTCGAGCGCCGGGAACTCGCGCAGCAGGTCCGATGCGTGCTGGGGCGCCGTGGCGACGATCACCCGCTCGTAGGCGGCGGGCCGCCCGTCGAGGTGGAAGGCCTCGCCGCGACGCGCGATGCGCCGCACGGCCGCGCGCGTCGAGACGCTGCCGCCGCGCGCCCGGATGAAGACCGCGGCCGGTTCCGGGAACAGCCGCCCCAGGTCCGCGGCGGGCACAAGCAGGTCGCTGTTGTCGCGCGGCCCGCTGAATGCGCGGTGGAGCACGCTCGCGAACACGCGCGCCGATGCGCTCGCCGGCGGCGTGTTGAGCGCCGCCGCGCACAGCGGCTCCCACAGGTGGGTGCGCAGGGTCCCGGCCTGACCCTGCTCGCCGAGCCAGGCCGCGACGCTGCGGTCCGGCTGCGGTCCGGGCGGCTTCGCCGCCGCCAGCAACCGCGCCGCGCGTCGCAAGGCGCCCGGCGGCAGTCCGCGGGCAAGGGCGAGCGCCGCGGCGAGGTTCAGCGGCCATGGCAGGCGGGGAGCGCGCAGCCGCACGCCGTGCGCGTAGCGCAGCTCCAGGGGTATGCGGCGCAGCAGTTGCTCCGCGGGTGCGCCGGCAGCGCGCATGGCATCGAGGGTGGCGCGGTAGGCGCCGATGAGGATGTGCTGGCCGTTGTCCAGGTCGACGCCGCCCGCGGTAACCCGGCGCGCGCGGCCGCCCAGTTGGGGCGAGGCTTCGAACAGGTGCGCCTCGATCCCGCGGGCGGCCAGCCCGACGCCGGCTGCGAGGCCCGCCCAGCCGGCGCCGACGACCGCGACCTTCACGGCCGCGTGCGCCCTGCAGCGGCCCGGCCGGCGCGCGCGCGGCGCAAGGCTACGCCGTCACCCAGGATTTCCATGCGATCCAGAGCTTGCGAATCGGC
>JADLDQ010000269.1 GCA_020846575.1 Burkholderiales bacterium | reverse complement strand
TGAACGAGCGGCAGCGCAAGGTGCTCAACCGGCTGCTGGATGCGGGACGCGGCGGTTTCGAGGGCGGCATCAACACGCGCAAGTACGCGAGCCTGACCCGGACCAGCCGCGCGACCGCATACCGGGAGCTCGCCGGCCTGGTGGCGAAGGGCTGCCTCGCGCCGACCGGGGCGCGCGGGCGCAGCAGCGGCTATGCGGTGAAATGGGAAGGGGGCGCGTGATCGTTTTCGTCAACCGCTTCTTCCACCCCGACCTCGCGCCCACGATTCTGCGCGAGGCGGTGGCCGAGTGGTTCGAGACGGACGACGACCTGCCCTTCATGATGCCGGTCCACCAGATCCGCGAGGCGAAGCGCGCGCAGATTCCCGCAGTCACGCACGTGGGCGGCTCGGGGCGGCTGCAGACAGTGACGCGAGAGTCGAATCCGCGCTACTACGCGCTGATCGAAGCGTTCCGCGCGCTCACCGGCATGCCTATGGTGCTCAACACCTCGCTCAACGAGAACGAGCCGGTGGTGTGCCGGCCCGAGGATGCGCTCGACTGCTTCCTGCGCACGAAGATGGACGCACTTGTGATGGGCAACTGGACCGTCGCTCTCGAAGCCCCGGGGAACAAGGGATACGCGGAAAGAACCGAGCTGTTATAAACTTCCTTCAAGTCAAAACCTTGGAAGCTTTTGTGTGACCACAAGTAGGAAACGTGTCCTGGTGTGCGGCGGCGGCGGGTTCATCGGTGCCCATCTCGTCAAACGGCTCAAGTCTGAAGGGTTCTGGGTGCGGGCAGTCGACCTCAAGCGCCCCGAATTCTCGACGACTGCCGCCGACGAATTCGTAGAGGCGGACCTGCGCGACCCGGCGCTGACATTGCGGGTGATGGACGGAATCGGCGAGGTCTATCAGCTCGCGGCGGACATGGGCGGCGCCGGGTATATCTTCACGGGCGAACATGATGCGGTGGTCATGCACAACTCGGCGACCATCAATCTCAACACGCTGGAGGCCATGCGGATCAAGGGTGCACGTAAGGTCTTCTATTCTTCGTCTGCCTGCATCTATCCGGAATACAACCAGCTCGAGCCGGACAACCCGAATTGCGCGGAGGATTCCGCGTACCCGGCCCAGCCGGACAGCGAGTACGGGTGGGAGAAGCTATTCAGCGAGCGGCTCTATCTGGCATACAAACGCAATTTTGGAATCGACGCGCGGATCGCTCGTTTCCACAATATTTTCGGACCGGAAGGCGCGTGGTGCGATGGCAGGGAGAAGGCGCCTGCGGCTTTGTGCCGAAAGGTTGCGGAGACGCTCGACGGCGGGCAGATGGAGGTATGGGGCGACGGCAAGCAGACGCGCTCGTTTCTCTACATCGACGAATGCTTGGACGGCGTGCGACGGTTCATGGAGTCGGACTTCTCCGGCCCGGTGAATATCGGCTCCGAGGAGATGGTGACGATCAACGGCTTGGCGACGATGATCATGAAGTTCGCGGGCAAGCGGATCTCGATCCGCAATATCCCGGGACCGACCGGTGTGCGCGGCAGGCGGTCGGACAACCGGCTGATTGCCGAGAAGATCGGCTGGGCGCCATCCGCGCCGCTCGAGGCGGGCCTTGCGAAGACCTACCCCTGGATCCTCGAGCAGGTAAACGCCCGAAAGGCGATCACCGCCTAGCGTGGCGGCCGGACCGGACCTCGTCTATTTCTGCGACTGGTTGCCGCCTGAATTCGGTGCGGTAGGGCAGTACGCCTTGATCCGCGCGGGCGGCTTCGCGGCGGAAGGGCGTCGTGTAGCGTTGTATGGCCTTTCCTCTGCGTCGGATTCAGTGGAGGTAGAGCACCGGGCGTCCGGTGAACTGCGGATCGTCCGGCTCAAGGCTCCGACCTACGACAGGACGCGCCTCATCCAGCGCGCCCTCTGGACCGCGCGCACTGATCTCCGGCTTGTAGTGCGGGCCTGGAAAGACCTTCGTTCCTGCCGTGAAATCCTTTTCACGGGTAGCCCGCCTTTCATGCTGCATCTCATGGCGCCGCTGAACTGGCTGCTGCGACGCAAGCTGGTGTATCGGATTACGGACATGTTTCCCGAGGCATTGATAGCGGCGATGCCTCGGGTGCCGTGGTTCCTGCGCTTGTTTCATCGCCTGACAATTTTCTGGCGAAAGAGGGTCGACCGGTTCGAGGTGCTGGGCGAAGACCAGCGTACCCTTCTGGTCCGACAAGGCATCGCTCCGGAGCGCATCACGTTGGTGCGGGATCCTTCCCCGGTCATCATCACCCCCGGCACGAAACCGCTGCCGATTCCGCAGCAGTTGCAGGGTCGGAAAGTCCTGCTCTATTCGGGAAATTTTGGGGTGGCGCATGAATACGAGACGTTCGTACAGGCGTACACGAAGTTTCATGCCGAGGGGTCGGGGAAGGTTGCTCTGTGGCTAAACGCTATTGGCGCGGGGGCCGATGCAGTGGAGCGAGAGCTCTCGGGCCGCCGCCTGCCGTTTTTCAGGACGCAACCGCTGCCGCTCGATCGGGTGGCCAACCTGCTGGTCACGCCCGCCGCCCATCTTATTACGCTGCGGAAGGCGTTTGTGGGCATCGTCGTGCCATCGAAGGTATTTGGATGCATCGATTCTGGTCGCGACATCATTTATCTGGGGCCTGAGGAGTCCGATCTGCATCTGTTATGCCACGCCAAGATGACGCCGGGCCGATATACGCGCGTCGACATTGGTGATGTGGTGGCAATGGTGCGCGCATTGGAGGAATTGGCCGCCTCGGATGCGCATGTGCCTGCGTGAAAGCAGTGCGGAAAATCTGGCTCTGGCTGGGGGTGCTGGTGGCTCTGTCGAGCACCCTGGCGGCAGGGTTCCTCTGCGCCGGGCACTTCCTCCAGGCGCCCGCGCGGGCGCCCGTCAAGGCGGACCTGCTCGCGGCGCTGGGCGGCGACAACGGCGCTCGCGCCGACAAGGCGCTCGAGCTCTATCGCAAGGGCTTTGCGCCCCGGGTGCTGCTCACCGGGCCGGACAGCCACTCGAAGACGCGGTCGGCCTACCTCGATTTCCGCGCGCGCTACCTCGTGGAGAACGGCGTGCCGGAGAAGGCGCTGCTGTTCGACCGGGCTT
>JADLDQ010000268.1 GCA_020846575.1 Burkholderiales bacterium | reverse complement strand
CGCGGCATGGCGCTCGGCTTGTTATAGGCTCGAGCTCACTTTGGCGTGAACCTGAGGCAGGCGACGCCTCGCGCGCCCATCTCGAGTACACGCATGAGGACACATTCACCGCAACGAATCGGGAGAGGTTTGATTCACAAGGCCCCGCCGCGATTCGCGCGCTTCTGCATCGAGTGGTGCTGGTTCGGAAATCAGCCGACAAGGCGGAGGAGAACCGGAGCCTTGTCGAGTACACGTGTGGGGACATGCACCGTGCGAAACCGGCGATGAAGTTGTGCGGGCAGCGGCGAGCCTTGCGCCGGCTCCCGTTCCGAACGCCAGGTTGCGCGCAACCTCAACCCCGAAAGACGTGATCCCGATGCCACTGCAGGACCGCCAGATGCTCCGGCGCCACCCGGCGCAGCCGCAGCTCTTCGTCCGGGTGCAGCAGCGCACGCTGATCCGAGGCCAGTTGTGGGGCGATCACCATTCGCCGCCGGCATCGAAGGTGTTCAGGCCGCGGACGAACAGCACGTCGAGGAGCGCGGCGAGGAGAAAGCCGTTGAAGACATCGAGCCGCTCCTCGTCGCTCGTGCAGTCGAGCCCAGGGCTTCGCGTGACTGGCGCGCAGCGCTTCGGGCGAGGCCAGCCCGGTCACGGCGCAGAACCCCAGCGGGTCTCGGGTTCGGCGTTCAGGGACTCCTGCAGGAGCTGGAACGGGCTCTTCCTGCGTGCGCCGTTGCCAAGCAGGCGCAGGCCGCAGCGCGGCGTGCGGCGCCGCGGCCTTCGTGCCTCGCTCTATCGACAGCGGCGCAGGCGCATTCGGCCTGGCCGAGGGTCATCCCCGCCGCGCGATGCGCACGCTGGCCGCCGCCGGACCCTGCGTGCTGCGGCGCCGCGGCCTCGCCGCCGCTCGGGATGGAGTAGAATTGCGGCCTCCCGAAACGAGACGCAGCCAGCCCAGCGTCTCGGTCCTGTGACGCCATCGGAATAAACGAATCCCGAATCCGCGAGGTCCAGAGCCCGATGAACGAGCCCACCCGCAGCCCCGCTACCAAGCTAACCGCCCCCGGGTACATCAGGCACCAGAAAGCGATCGACTGGGTCGGCGGGATCGCGGCGCTCACCAAGCCGGCTGCGGTCGTCTGGTGCGACGGGTCCGAGGCGGAATACGACCGGCTGTGTGACGAGATGGTGCGATCCGGGACGCTCAAGCGCCTCGATCCCAAACTGCGCCCGAACAGCTTCCTCGCCTGGTCCGATCCGACCGACGTTGCGCGCATGGAGGATCGCACTTTCATCTGTTCGAGATCGAAGGACGACGCCGGTCCCACCAATAACTGGGTGGAGCCCGGCGAGATGCGTGCGACGCTCGCCAGGCTCTTCGACGGCTGCATGCGCGGGCGCACGCTCTACGTGGTGCCGTTTTCCATGGGGCCCATCGGCTCGCACATCGCTCACGTCGGCATCGAACTGACGGATTCGCCCTACGTGGTCGCGTCGATGAGGATCATGACCAGAATGGGCGAGCGGGTGTGGGACGTCCTGGGCAAGGACAGTTATTTCGTGCCCTGCGTGCACTCGCTGGGCGCGCCGCTGGCGGACGGTCGGAAGGACGTGCCCTGGCCCTGCAACCGCGAGCACAAGTACATCGTGCATTTCCCGGAGACCAAGGAAATCTGGTCCTTCGGATCCGGTTATGGAGGCAATGCGCTGCTCGGCAAGAAATGCCTGTCGCTGCGCATCGCCTCGGTGATGGCGAAGGAGCAGGGCTGGCTTGCCGAGCACATGCTGATCCTCGGGGTCACCCCCCCGGGCGGGCGCAAAGTCTACGTGACCGGCGCCTTCCCATCGGCCTGCGGCAAGACCAACTTCGCCATGCTCGTGCCGCCGCCCGCCTTCGAGGGCTGGCAGGTGACCACCGTCGGCGAGGACATCGCCTGGATCAAGCCGCACGAGGATGGCCGCTTCTACGCCATCAACCCGGAGGCGGGCATCTTCGGCGTGGCGCCGGGCACCTCGCTGAAGACCAACCCGAACTGCATGGCGGCCATCCGCGAGAACACGATCTTCACCAATGTCGCGCTCACGCCCGAGGGCGACGTCTGGTGGGAAGGCATGACCGACACGCCGCCGGCGAGGCTCACCGACTGGCAGGGCGCCGAATGGACCCCCGGTTGCGGCCGCAAGGCAGCGCACCCGAACTCGCGCTTCACAGCGCCCGCGCGCCAGTGCCCCTCGATCGATCCCGAGTGGGAGAACCCCGAGGGTGTTCCCATCGAGGCCATCGCCTTCGGCGGCCGCCGCTCCGACACCGTGCCGCTGGTGGTCGAGTCCTTCAGCTGGGCGGCCGGCGTCTACCTCGGCGCGACGCTGGGTTCGGAGACGACCGCGGCGGCGACCGGCGCAGTCGGCGTGGTGCGGCGCGATCCGATGGCGATGATTCCCTTTTGCGGCTACAACATGGCGGACTACTTCGCTCACTGGCTCAAGATCGGCGCGTCGGTTGCGCGGCCGCCTCGCATCTTCTGCGTCAACTGGTTCCGCACCGACGAGAACGGCAAGTTCATCTGGCCCGGATACGGTGAGAACATGCGCGTGCTCAAGTGGATGGTCGAACGCTGCCAGGGCAGCGCCCAGGGGGTGAAGACAGCCATCGGCTACGTACCCTCGTTCGACGATCTGACCTGGAAGGGCCTGGAGTCCTTCGGGAAAGAGCGCTTCGAGCGCGTCACGTCCATCGACGCCTCGGCATGGCGAGCGGAGCTGAAGCTGCACGGCAGCCACCTCGACGCGTTCGAGGCCCGCATGCCTGCACCTCTGAAGGCGCGGCGCACAGAACTCGACCGCTCGTTCGCCTAGTCCGAACCGACCCAGAAGCCGGGCGCGGGCGGCGCTTGCCGTGCGTGTCGCAAAGGGGTTGACGTCCCCTTTTCCGTGGAATTGCCCAGGCGGCCGGTTGCGGTGAGATACGCCGCGCCGGCGGGCGCACCACGCGCGGCGAGCAGGATTCGTTCAGAGGGTCCATTGCACCGGCTCACCCGGTCGTGCACCGGCGCGACCGATCATCAGCGCGGCGAGCCCGGCTTCTCGATGGCGCTCGGCGTACGCACCGTGAGGCGCGCCAGGGCGCAGGGTCGAACAAGCGCCTCCAGAGGG
>JADLDQ010000267.1 GCA_020846575.1 Burkholderiales bacterium | reverse complement strand
GCCGCGGGGCTGATCGCGGCCTGGATCCTGCGCGCGCGGTTGGTGGTGGCGGGGCTGGCGCTGGCGGCCACCGCCGGCTGCGGCTACTACCTGGAGAGGTACCAGCAGTACCTGTCGGAGGACACCGTGTTCACCGCGCGCGATTTCTTCGGCGTGCTGCGGGTGCAGGAATCCGCAAGCGCCGACAGGAGTGTCCGGCGGCTGATGCACGGGGTGATCATGCACGGCAAGCAGTACCTGGAGGAGCCGCTGCGCCGCGAGCCGACCACCTACTACGGCACGAGCTCCGGCATCGGACGCCTCGTCCAGGTGCGGCGCGGCCCCGGCGGGGACCGCGCGCTGCGCATCGGGGTCATCGGACTCGGGGTGGGGACCATGGCGGCCTACGGCCGGCGCGCGGACGTGATCCGCTTCTACGACATCAGCGCCCAGGTGATCGGGCTCTCATCTGGACAGACACCCTACTTCACCTACCTTTCGGACAGCGCCGCGCGCATCGGCACGGTGCTGGGGGACGCGCGCCTCGCGCTGGAGCGGGAAGTGCCGCAGCGCTACGACATCCTGGTGATCGACGCCTTCTCCAGCGACGCCATCCCGGTGCACCTGATCACCCTGGAGGCGCTGGATGTCTACCTGCGCCACCTGGCAGAAGGCGGCGTGGTCGCCTTCCACGTCACCAACCGTTACCTCGACCTGCCGCCGGTGGTGAAGCTGCTCGCCGAGCGCCGCGGCCTGGCGAGCGCCCTGGTGGAGGACGCGGGCGACCCGGAGGCGGGCGCTTCCACCGACTGGGTGCTGGTGACGAAAGACGAAGGCGTCCTGCGCGAGCCCGCGCTCGCCGAGAAGTCACGCCCGGTCACGGTCCCCGAGGGGCTGTCGGTGTGGACCGACGACTTCAACAACCTGTTCCAGGTGCTGAAATAGGCGGGCGATGCGGCGTGCCGGGATAGTGCTTCTCGCCGCATTGCCCTGGACCACGGGGGCGCTGGCGGCGCGGCCGATGATCACCGACGATGCGCGCATCGTCGACCCGAAGTCCTGCCAGGTGGAGACCTGGGTGCGCTACGGCGCCCGCAGCATCGAGCGCTGGGCGTTGCCCGGATGCAACCTCGGCGGCGGTCTCGAGATCACTCTGGGCGGCGCGACCACGAGCGCGCAGGGACTCCCGGATTCGCGTGAGCTCCTCATCCAGGCGAAAACGATCCTCAGGCCGCTGCGCGCCGGGGACTTCGGCATGGGTCTTGCCCTGGGCGAGGTTCACAACTCCGAGGCGCCGGCGCACGGCTCGGTCGCCGGCAACCTGTACGCTTACATCCCCGCCAGCGTAGCGCTCGCCGGCTGGCGCCTCCTGGGGCACGCCAATCTCGGCGCGCGCCGCGACCGTGGCGAGCGCCGCACGCTCGGGACCTGGGGGCTGGGCGCGGAGGTGGAACTCGATCCGCGGCTCTATCTCATCGGCGAAGGATTCGGGGAGGCTCGCGCGAAGCCGTCCTATCAACTCGGATTCCGCTTCTGGATCGTGCCCGGCTACGTTCAGGTCGACGCGACCGGCGGGAAGCGTCTCGGGAGCGGATCGGAAGGCCGCTGGATGTCGATCGGACTGCGCCTGCTGTCGCCGGCGTTCCTGCCTTGAGACTGTGACGCTGGTATTTCAATCCCGGCCGCCGCGCAGGGATCGACGAGCAGGCGGGCGGGGCCGCATCCCCGCGTTCGGGGACGCGGCCCTGAGTCAGCGAGCAGTTCCGCCGAGCCTGCCTCAGCTGCCTTGCGACTGACGGCGCCGCAGTCCGAGCAACGCCAGACCGAACGCCATCAGTGCGACCACCCCCGGCTCGGGCACGAGTTCCACGTGAACGGGAGACGGCTGTCCTGTCAGAGGATTCGTCTGCGGCTGTATCCAGCTCGCCCCGCCGTCGAGACTGAGTTCGGTGAAGACGTCGAAGAAGCTGTCGATGTGATAGAGCCCCGGCGAGACCGGAAGGATCGACGCGCGACCCAGCGACTGCTGCGTGGGGCTTTCCCGCATCATGACGGTGATCGGTGCGACGCTTACCAGGTTGAGGGCGAGGATCTCGGTTTCGAACTCAATCGCCGGCGTGCTCGGCAGATCGTCCAGGCGTATGCGCACCGTCGTGCTTCCCAGGAGTTCGAGCGGTCCGAACGGCTGAGTCTGCAGCGACATCCGTGAATCGAAGGTGTGCACGTCCTCGGGGTCGCTCACCGTGGGGAAGTCGAAGCAGTCGCTGAACGAGTGGTGCATTCCGTCGGTCAGCAGGATGCCCGGTGGGAGCGACGGGGGGACCGGAGTGGGGATAGGGAAGAAGACCGGGTCGCCGATCTTGACGTACTTGTGCTGGGGCAGGCAGGCATCGGGGGTGGTGATCCCGAAGGGTTGCGCAACTGCGATCGATGCCGCGGGAAGCGCAAACGCTACAACTACAAGGTTGCAGAAGGCTCTACTGAATTTGTGCCATGCAGCATGAAGTGTATGGTTCATGGTTCTACTCCCTTATCCTGTATCGATCAGTTATTCCTTCCTTTCCTGAGATGCAATGAAGTTACAAAGCACATTTCGAACCCGACGCGAAACTGTGCTATAACTTGCATGAATTCAACGCGCTACGAATGCGCGAGAGCCGGAACTCCGCGTGGGTGTAAATAAACCCGACAACGTTCCCGCGCGCGCCGCCCGCGCCGCCGGTCCTTCTATCCACCGGCCCACTTTTCAAACCGGAACACCGCCAGGCTCCCCCTCAGGTTCGGCAGGAACCGGACCCGCCGCCCCTCGTGCAGCACCAGCCGCTCCAGCACGCGGATCGCGTGGCCGTGGCAGAAGTTCTCGAAGTCCCGGATGGTAAAGAGGTGCACGTTGGGCGTGTCGTACCACTGGTAGGGCAGCGCCTTGGACACGGGCATGCGGCCGGCGGCGACCTGCAACCGCTGCTGCCAGTGGCCGAAGTTCGGGAAGGTGACGATCGCCTCGCGTCCCACGCGCAGCATCTCCAGCACGATCTCCTCGGTGTGGCGCACCGCCTGCAATGTCTGCGACAGGATCACGCAGTCGAACGAGGCCGCGTCGAAGCCGGCGAGGCCGCGTTCGAGGTCGCTCTGGATCACGTTGACGCCGTTCTTCACGCACGCGAGGATGCCGGCATCGGCGATCTCCACGCCGTAGCCGCGCACCTGCTTGGTCTCGATCAGGTGGCGCAGCAGCAGACCGTCGCCGCAGCCCAGGTCGAGCACGCTTGCGCCGGACCGAACCCACCTGGCGATCGCGCGGAAATCGGAGCGCGCCTCCAGTTGCGGCGGGGAAAAGGCGGCGCTCACCGCGCGGCTCCGGGGAGCCCGGCGTGGATGCGCTCGTAGTAGGCGCGCACCAGCGCGTGGTAGCGCGGGTCCTCGAGCAGGAACGCGTCGTGGCCGTGCGGCGCCTCGATCTCCGCGTAGGCGACGTCGCGCCGGTTGTCCAGCAGCGCCTTGACGATCTCGCGCGAGCGTTCCGGGGAAAAGCGCCAGTCCGAGGTGAAGGAGATGACCAGGAACCGCGCCAGCGCCGGGCGGAACGCAGCCGAGAGGTCGCCGCCGGTGCGCCCGGCCGGGTCGAAGTAGTCGAGCGCCCGGGTGATCAGCAGGTAAGTGTTGGCATCGAAGTACTCCGCGAACTTGTCGCCCTGATGGCGAAGGTACGACTCGATCTCGAAATCGACGTCGAAGTGGAACCCGAATCTGCCGTTCCGGAGCGAGCGGCCGAACTTGTCCATCATCGCGTCATCTGAGAGGTAGGTGATGTGGCCGATCATGCGCGCGAGGCGCAGCCCGCGCCGCGGGACCACGCCGTGGCCGTAATAGTCGCCGCCGTGGAAGTCCAGGTCGGTCATGATCGCCTGGCGCGCCACTTCGTTGAAGGCGATGTTCTGCGCCGAGAGCTTCGGCGCGGCCGCCACGGCGATCACGTGGGCGACCCGCTCCGGAAAGTCGATCGCCCACTGCAGGGCCTGCATCGCCCCGAGGCTGCCGCCCATGACGGCGGCGAAGCGTCCGATGCCCAGGCGATCGGCGAGCCGCGCCTGCGCCCGCACCCAGTCCTCGACGGTGACCACCGGGAACGACGAGCCGTAAGGCCTGCCGGTCGCCGGGTCGCTGCTCGCCGGACCGGTGGATCCGAAGCAGCCGCCGAGGTTGTTCACGCCGACCACGAAGAACCGCCGGGTGTCCAGCGGCTTGCCGGGGCCCACCATGTTGTCCCACCAGCCCACGCTGCCGGCGGGCCCGCCGCCGGCAGCGGCATAACAGCCGGCGACGTGATGCGAGGCGTTGAGCGCGTGGCACACCAGCACCGCGTTGGAGCGCGCGGCGTCCAGTTGCCCGTAGGTCTCGTAGGCGAGGTCGTAGGCGCGGATGGATGCGCCGCTCGCCAGGCGCAGGGCCTGCGCGAAATGCATCGTCTGCGGTTCGACCGCGCCTACCGAGTCAGCCTCGCTCATCGATGGTTCCAGGAATGGGCCGCCGGGAAACAAAAAACCCGTTCAGCTTGCGTGCAAGCGGCGCTGAACGGGTTCCGCTCTCTTTAGCCGTATTTGTTACGCGCCCGCAAGCTGATCATCAAATCGGCGCGAGCCGCGAAATTACCGCAACTGCAAGGGGCGGTCAAACCGCGAACCGGTCCTGCGACCCGCCGGTGGCGCCTCAGGCTCTGAGCGCCTCGATCAGGGCGCGGCGGCGCGCAGCATCCCGGGTGCGCATCAGGCGCGCGGCGAGCGATTCGACCTCGGCGAGGGTGGTCGAGAGCACCAGCCGCTTCACCGCGGGCAGTTGCGCCGGGTGCATGGAAAACTCCCGCAGGCCCAGGCCGAGCAGCAGCCGCGTGTAGGCGAGTTCGCCCGCCATCTCGCCGCACACCGCCACCGGAATCCCGGCCCGCTTGCCGGCCTTCAGGGTCTGCGCGACCAGGTACAGCACCGCCGGGTGCAGCGGGTCGTAGAGGTGCGCGACGCTATCGTCGGTGCGGTCGATCGCGAGGGTGTACTGCACCAGGTCGTTGGTGCCGATCGACAGGAACTCCAGGTGCTTCAGGAACTCGCCCAGCGCGAGCGCGGCGCCGGGAATCTCGACCATTCCGCCGATGCGCAGCGCGCGGTCGTAGGGGACCGCCTGGGCGTCCAGGGATGCCTTCGCCTGCCGGATGGCGTCGAGTGTCTGTGCGATCTCGTGCGCGTGCGCCAGCATCGGCACCAGCAGCCGGATCGGGCCGTAGTGCGAGGCGCGCAGGATCGCCCGCAACTGGGTCTGGAACATCCTGGGCTCGGCGAGGCACAAGCGGATCGCTCGCAGTCCCAGCGCCGGGTTGGGCGCCGCCGGGCCGCGGCCGTTCGCTGTCTTGTCCGCGCCGAGGTCGAGCGTGCGGATGGTGACCGGCAGCCCGGCCATCGCCCGCACCACGTGGCGGTAGGCCTCGAACTGCTCGTCCTCCTCGGGCAGGCTCTCGCGATTGAGAAACAGGAACTCGCTGCGGAAAAGGCCGATGCCGGATGCGCCGCTCTCGCGCACCAGGGCGACGTCCTCGGGCAGTTCGATGTTGGCGTGCAGCTCGACGGCAACGCCCTCCCGCGTCGCCGCGGGCGTGCCGCGCAGGCTTCTCAGCCGCGCCCGCGAGCGCTCGATGCGCGCCCTGCGTTCGCGGTACTCCTCCAGCACCCGAGGGCCGGGATTGACGATCAGCACGCCTTCGCGGCCGTCGACGATCACCGTCTCGCCCTCGCGCAACAGCGCGCGGGCGTTGTGCAGGCCGACGATCGCCGGGATGTTCAGACTGCGCGCGACGATGGCCGAGTGGGACGTCACCCCGCCCATGTCGGTGGCGAAGCCGGCGAAGCGGTGGTGCTTGAAGGCGATCATGTCCGCGGGCGAAAGATCGCGCGCGATGACGACGCTGTCCTCCGACTGGACCGACAGCGGCCGGGATTCGTTGCCCGGCATCGCCTTCAGGATCTTCTCCACCACGTGCACCACGTCGGCCTTGCGCTCGCGCAGGTAGGCGTCCTCGATCTCGTCGAACTGGGCGGTGAGCGTGAGCATCTGCTGCACCAGCGCCCACTCGGCGTTGCAGCGCTGCGCGGCGATCATTTCGCGAGACGCCTGCGACAGGTGTGCGTCGTCCAGGATCATCAGGTGAACGTCGAGGAATGCCGACATCTCGGCCGGGGTGCCCGAGTGCAGGCTGGCGCGCAGCCCCACCAGCTCGCCGCGGACCTGCGCCAGCGCCGCGTCAAAGCGCCGCAGCTCCGCGTCGATGCGCTCGGGTTCGATCTCGTAGTGGGCGACCTCGAACTGGGCCGCGGACACCAGGTGCGCGCGCCCGATGGCGATCCCGGCGGAGACGCCCGCGCCGTGCAGGGTGAAGCTCGCCCCGGACCAGGCGTCCCCGGCCCGCGCTGGTGCGGCTACGGCGGTCTTCTCCGCGGTATTGCCCGGCGTGCTCACTCGCCCTCCCCGAAACGGTCCGCGATCAGCGCGGTGAGCGCCTCCAGCGCCGACTGCGCGTCCGCGCCCTCGGCTTCCACCGTGACG
Organism: Burkholderiales bacterium; assembly: GCA_020846575.1. Classification (GTDB taxonomy): domain Bacteria; phylum Pseudomonadota; class Gammaproteobacteria; order Burkholderiales; family SG8-39; genus JADLDQ01. Next base: position 5,620 of record JADLDQ010000267.1, on the reverse strand, counting down.
CGGCTGCCCTTGCCCGCCGCCAGCATCATCACCCCCATGATGCTCTTGGCGTTGACGCGCCGCCCGTTGCGCGACAGCCAGACCTCGCTCGCGAAGGCGGCGGCGGTCTGGGTGAGCTTGGCCGAGGCGCGCGCGTGCAGCCCGAGCTTATTCACGATCTCAACCTCGGCGCGCGGCATGCATCGGCTCCGGTTGGATGTGAACCACGCCCTCGTGGCCGCCGCTCATCGCCTTCTCGACCACCCGCGCCAGGGGTTCCTCGCGGTAGGTGAGGGCGCGCATCAGCATCGGCAGATTTGCCCCGGCGATCACCTCGATGCGCCCGGGTGTCGCCAGGCGGGTGGCGATGTTGGCGGGCGTACCGCCCACCATGTCCGTGAGCACCAGCACCCCGCTGCCGTCGTCGAGCTGCGAGACCAGGGCGCTCGCCCGCGGCAGCAGCGCTTCGGGATCGTCGCTCGCGGCCACGCCGAGCGGGACCGCATCCGAGATAACCCGCCCGAGCACGTGGGCCGCGCTGCGGATGAGCGACTCGGCGAGCGCGCCGTGGGCGACGATGAGGATACCGACCATGATACAACCCTCGCGTATATACGCCGGACGTCGCTCGCCGCCCAGGCCCGCGCCGTGCAGGCGCTCGGAACGGCCGCGCACGGCGCTCCTGATCGCCGTACACGGCCCTCGCAATCGCTGCGCACGGTGCTCGCAATCGCTGCGCACGGCCCTCGCAATCGCCGCGCACGGTGCTCGCAATCGCCGCGCACCGTGCTCGGAATCGCCGCGCACGGTGGCGGCTGCGCGCGGCGCCCCCAGCGGGTGTGCACAGGCGCGCCGAACGGCCGCGCTCAGGCGCTGCGCGGCCCCGGCAACACGAAAGCGACGTTGATGACCATCGTGAAAACCGTATTTTGCAACGCCGCGGGCAGCTCGGTGCGCGGAACGGCCTGCGCGATCAGCGCCAGCGCGTGCTGGTCGAGGATCTTGTGCCCGGTGCTCTTCACCAGCCGCTGGTTTGTCAGCTTGCCATCGGCGCCGATCCGGATTTCGACCGCGGCGGTGCCGTGCAGTCCCTCGCGCAGCGCCTCCTCGGGATACCTGCGCAGGCTCATGCCGGTCTGCACCAGTTTCAGCTGGTAGAGCTGCAGCGCGGCGACCCGCTCGGCGACCACCTCCTGGATGCGCGCCGGCCGCGGGGCCGCGGTGTCCTGCGCAGCGGCCGGGTGAGGCGTGCCCGCTGCGAGCCCCGCGCACAGCACGGCCCCGGCTAGCGGGCGCACGCCGCCTCCAGGGCGTCGATGAACATGGCCGCGACGTCGAACCCGGTCTGCTGGGTGATCTCCTGGAAGCAGGTGGGACTGGTGACGTTGATCTCGGTGAGCCAGTCGCCGATCACGTCCAGGCCGACCAGGAGCAGGCCGCGCGCGGCGAGCAGGGGTGCCAGGTCGGCGGCGATCCGGGCATCGCGCGCCGACAGCGGCCGCGCCACACCGGTGCCGCCCGCGGCGAGGTTGCCGCGCGTCTCACCCGCCTTGGGGATGCGCGCGAGGCAATGCGGCACCACCTTCCCGCCGATCAGCAGGATGCGCTTGTCCCCATCGCGGATCTCGGGCACGTAGCGCTGCGCCATGACGTTGCGCTCGCCGTGCCTGGAGAGCGTCTCGACGATCACGTTGCGGTTGGCGTCGTTGTCGGTGACGCGGAATACCGACTGTCCGCCCATCCCGTCCAGGGGCTTCAGGACCACGTCGGCGTGCTCGTCGATGAAGGCGTGCAGGGGTTCGTGCGCGCGGGCGACCAGCGTCGGCGGGATCAGGTCCGGGAACTCCAGGATGGATAGCTTCTCGCTGTGGTCGCGCAGCGCCCGCGGGTCGTTGAAAACCCGCGCGCCCCCGGCCTTGGCGCGCTCCAGGAGCCAGGTGGTGGCCACGTACTCGATGTCGAACGGCGGGTCCTTGCGCATCAGCACGCAGTCGAAGGCGCCAAGCGGCGTCTGTGCGGCGGGCGCGAGCTCGTACCAGGTCGTGGGGTCCGGCCACAGCGCGAGCCTGCCCGCCGCCCCGTACACGCCGCCGCGCTTCCACCACAGCCCGTCCTGGCGCATCGCGTACAGCTCGTGGCCGCGGCGGGCGGCCTCGACCATCATCGCGTAGGTGGAATCCTTCTTGATGTTGAGCGACGCAAGCGGGTCGACGACGAAGGCGATCTTCATGGTGCAGGCGTCCGGTGCCCGAGGCGCCGCCTTTCAGGCGGCGGGCGCGGTGCGCTCCAGCTCGATCGAAGCGGCGAGCAGGGCAAGGCGCGCGATCACGCCGTAGGAGTAGAAGCGGTTCGCGCCGGCGCCGGGCTGCGCGTAGTGGTCGGGCGTGGTGCAGCAGTCGTCGAAGGCGAGGGGCACGAACTGCATTCCGGGCGCGTTCAGCACCCCGTCGATACCGCGCTCGCCGTGCACCCGATAGAAGCCGCCCACCACGAAGCGGTCGATCATGTAGACCACCGGTTCGGCCGCGGCGCCGTTGATGCTCTCGTAGGTGTGCACGCCCTCCTGCATGATGACCTCGCTCACCTGCAGGCCCTCTGTCACCACCGCCAGCTTGTTGCGCTGCCTGCGGTTGAGCGCGCGCAGCTCGTCGGCGCTGCGCGCGGTCATGATGCCCATGCCGTAGGTACCGGCGTCGGCCTTGACCACCACGTAGGGCTCGTCCTTGATGCCGTATTCCAGGTACTTGTTGCGGATCTGCGCGAGCAGCACCTCCACGTTCGAGGTGAGGCAATCCTCGCCGGCGCGCTCGTGGAAATTGACCTCGCCGCACACGGCGAAGTAGGGGTTCACCAGCCACGGGTCGATCGAGAGCAGCTGCGCGAACTCGCGCGTCGCGTCGTCGTAGGCGGCGAAGTGGTTGGACTTGCGGCGCACCACCCAGCCGGCGTGCAGCGGCGGCAGCACGGTCTGGCCGTCCAGTCCCTTGAGTATCTGCGGCAGTCCCGAGGACAAGTCGTTATTCAGCAGGATCGCACAGGGATCGAAGTCGGCAAGACCCAGGCGCGCGCCGGCGCGGACCAGCGGCTCGACCAGCAGCGGCTGGGATTCGGGTATCTCGATCGTCGTGGGCCGGGTGATCGCGGGGCTCAACGTGCCGATGCGCACGTTCAGTCCCGCCTGTCGCAGGATGGTGCGCAGCTGAGCGACATTGCGCAGGTAATGGACGTTGCGGGTGTGGCTCTCCGGGATCAGCAGCAGGTTGGTCGCATCCGGGCAGATCTTCTCGATCGCGCTCATCGCCGCCTGCACGCAAAGCGGCAGGAACGCCGGGTTGAGGTTGTTGAAGCCGCCCGGGTAGAGGTTGGTGTCCACCGGCGCGATCTTGAAGCCGCTGTTGCGCAGGTCGACCGACGTGTAGAAAGGCGGCGTGTGCTCCTGCCACTGCGCGCGCAACCAGTGCTCGATCGCGGTGCTGGAGTCCAGGATGCGCCGCTCCAGTTCCTGCAGCGGCCCGGTGAGCGCGGTGGTGAGGTGAGGAATCATCGGCGTCGGTTTCCTGTGGTGATGCAGCTGGATCCCGGTCTGGCGCCGGGTGCTCGATGCGCGAGCCGCTTGCGGGGTCGTCGTGGGGTCGACCGTTCGCTTCGATCGAGCGGCGCGCCGGTGAGCCCGCCGGCTCCGGGATGCTCGGGATGCTCCGCGCCCGCGCCGAGGGCTGCGCTCGATTGTAGCGGATGAAATGCGGCGAGTCAGGCGCGCCGGACGGCGCCCGGCGCCGAGCCTTCGCGCTGGCCGGGGCTGCGGCTCTGCTGCCCGGGAAAGCGAGCCGATTACTTCGCGTCGGGTTTGGGCGCCGGCGGTTCCTTGAAGCTGCCCCCGGCCTGGTTGACCATGTAGACGACGGCCCGCTCGAACTCGACGTCGCTCAGGCTCGCATCCCCGCCGCGGGCGGGCATGCCCCTCACGCCCTTCATCGAGTCGGCTACCAGCCGCTTCTGGCCTTCCGCGATCAGTTTCGCCCAGGCGGTCTTGTCGCCGAGCTTGGGCGCGTTGGCCACGCCGGTGCCGTGGCAGGCCTGGCACACGCTCTTGACGATCTGTTCGCCGCTGCGCGATCCTCGCGGCGCCTCGGCCTCGGCGAGGTCGACGCCGGCCACCGGCGCGATGCGCGCCGCCACCGCCTCGGGCGTGAAGGCGCTGCTCGCCGGATCCACCCGCACGCCGCCGGTTACGTACGAGACGAGCATCACGATCACCGTCACCGGAACGATGAAGGCGAGCACCACCACCAGGACGAGCTGCCTGGGCGTCTTGATGAGGGTCTCCTGGGAATGATCTTGGGTATCGGTCATGGCTGCGCCCGCGCAATCGAGGCGCGAATTATAGCGGTAACGGCCTTCCCGCCCCGCGCGCGGCGGCGCAGGCCCCGCGGCGCGCGGCGTGCGCCGCCGGCGCGCCGGTGTAGACTGAACCGATGCATGTGACGATCAAGTACTGCGGCGCCTGAAACTACCGGCCGCAGGCCTCCGGTCTGGAGGCCGCGATCGCCAGGGAACTCGGCCTGCGCGCCGAGCTGATCGAGGGCGGCGGCGGGGTATTCGACGTATCCGCCGACGCAACGCTGCTCTACTCCAAGCACAGGACGGGGCGCTTTCCGGAGCACGAGCGCATCGTCGCACTGCTGCGCGAACGGATGCGCTGAGGGCGTGGCGAGGTTGCGCAGCCGGCGATGCGCGGGGGACTCGATGCCATGACCGCCGCTTCGAACGCCCGCGCCCGCGGCGCGCCGCTGCGTCCGGGCTGGCGCGAGTGGCTGCTCGCCGTCCTGGCGGCCGCGACGCTCGCGGCCGCTTTCGCCTTCGGGCCCGTTTCCCAGGATCCCGGCTACCACGGCTTCGCCGACCGGCGCGCGTTCCTGGGCATTCCCAACGCCGGCGACGTGCTGTCCAACCTCGCTTTCCTGATCGCGGGTGGCGCGGGCCTCGCGTGGCTGCGCGGCGGCGAGCCCGGCGGCGAGCGAAGCGCCTGGACGGTGCTGTTCTGCTCGGTCGCGCTGGTCGCGGCGGGCTCGGCCTGGTACCACTGGGCGCCCGGCGACGCGCGCCTTGCCTGGGATCGGCTGCCGATCACGCTCGCCTTCATGGCGCTCGTCTCGGCCTTGCTCGGGGAGTACGTCGAGCGGCGACTGGGCGCGCGCCTGCTGCTTCCCCTGGTGCTCCTGGGCGCGGCGAGCGTGGCCTACTGGCGCTACTCGGGCGACCTGCGCCTGTACGTGTGGATCCAGGGCTTCGCGCTGCTTGCGGTGCCCGCATTCCACGTCCTCTACCGCCCGGTGCATACGCATCGCTGGCTGCTGCTGGCGGCGCTCGGCTGGTACGTGCTGGCGAAGATCGCCGAGGTCCATGACCGCGGCGCGCTCGACCTCACCGCAGGGGCGATCAGCGGCCACTCGCTCAAGCACCTGCTCGCTGCGGCAGGCTGCCTCACCATCGCCTGGATGATCAGGAGCCGCAGGCGGTTGCAGGCCCTGGGAGCGGCCACGCCTGCGCCGGCCGGCTAGCAGATTCTCGGCAACTGCTCCCCGCTGGGCATGTCGAGCACGCGCTCGGTCGCGAACGGGCCTCGGATCACAACGCGGGG
>JADLDQ010000266.1 GCA_020846575.1 Burkholderiales bacterium | reverse complement strand
TGCTCGCCGACCCGGCCACCGCCATCGAGGAGATCCTCAACCTCGTTCCCGCGCCGGACTTTCCCACCGCCGGGATCATCTACGGCGTGCACGGCATCCGCGAGGCGTACCGGACCGGTCGCGGCCGCGCGGTCATCCGCGCGCGCACCCACGTGGAGGACCTCGAGCGCGGCAATCGCCAGGCGATCGTCATCGACGAACTGCCCTACCAGGTCAACAAGAAGACCCTGCTGGAGCGCATCGCCGAGCTGGTGAACGACAAGCGCATCGAGGGCATCGCCCACGTCCAGGACGAGTCGGACAAGTCGGGCATGCGGGTGGTGATCGAACTGCGGCGGGGCGAGCTGCCCGAGGTGGTGCTCAACAACCTGTTCAAGCAGACCCAGCTCCAGGACACCTTCGGCATCAACATGGTGGCGCTGGTGAACGGGCAGCCCCGGCTGCTCAACCTCAAGCAGATGCTGGAGGCCTTCCTCGCGCACCGCCGCGAGGTGATCACCCGGCGCACGGTCTTCGACCTGAAGAAGGCGCGCGAGCGCGCCCATATCCAGGAGGGCCTCGCCGTCGCGCTCTCCAACGTGGATGCGATCATCGAGCTCATCAAACGCTCGCGCACGCCCGCGGAGGCCAAGGCGGCGCTGATGGCGCGCGTCTGGCCGAGCGAAACCGTCGCGCGCATGCTGGAGCGGATCGCCGGCACCGCCACCGCAGAGGCCTCGCGGCCCGACGGCCTGGACGAGCGATTCGGGCTTGGAGCCGGCGGCTACCGGCTCTCGGAAGCGCAGGTGCAGGCGATCCTGGAGATGCGCCTGCAGCGCCTCACCGGCCTGGAACAGGACCGCATCGTCGCCGAGTACGGCGAGCTGCTGGAGGCGATCAGCGACTACCTGGACATCCTCGCGCGGCCCGAACGCATCACCGGCATCATCCGCGACGAGCTGGCCGAGGTGCGCAGGCTCTATGGCGATGTGCGCCGCAGCGAGGTTGTGGTCCAGACCGAGGACCTGTCCCTGGATGATCTCATCACCCCCGAGGACGTGGTGGTCACCTTCTCGCACGCGTGCTATGTCAAGGCGCAGCCGCTCGCCGACTACCGGGCGCAGCGGCGCGGCGGGCGCGGCAAACTGGCGGCGACCACCAGGGAAGACGATTTCATCGAGAGAATCTTCATCGCCAACACCCACGACACGATCCTGTGCTTCTCGTCGCTGGGCAAGGTGTATTGGCTCAAGGTATATCAGGTGCCGCAGGGCGCGCGCACCGGGCGCGGCAGGCCGATCGTCAACTTGTTTCCGCTCGCCGAGGGCGAGAAGATCAACGCTGTGCTGCCGGTCAAGCAGTACGACGACGCTCATTTCGTGTTCATGGCCAGCGCCATGGGCACGGTGAAGAAAACCCCGCTCAGCGCTTTCTCCAACCCTCGCGAACGCGGCATCATCGCGGTGGAACTGGCCGAGGGAGACTTCCTGGTGGGCGCCGCGATCACCGACGGCCGCCACGACGTGATGCTGTTCTCGAACGCCGGCAAGGCGGTGCGCTTCGAGGAGATGGACGTGCGCTCGATGGGGCGCGTGGCGCGTGGCGTGCGCGGCATGACGCTCGACGAGGGCCAGCGGGTCATCGCCATGCTGGTCGCGGGCGAGGGCGACAGGACGGTGCTCACCGCGACCGAGAACGGCTATGGCAAGCGCACCCCGATTGCCGAGTACACGCGTCACGGGCGCGGCACCAAGGGGATGATCGCGATCCAGACCAGCGAGCGCAACGGCCCGCTGGTGGGCGCCGCGCTGGTGAAGCCCGGGGATGAACTGATGCTCATCTCCACCGCGGGCGTGCTGATCCGCACCAGCGCCCGGGACGTGAGCGAGATGGGGCGCTCGACGCAGGGGGTGACGCTGATCGCCCTGGATCCTGGTACGCGCCTGGCGGGCATCGAGAAGATCGGTGAGACCGACGAGGACGCAAACGGCTCGGGTGAGAACGGCGAGGGCGGGAACGTATCCGGCACCCAGGGCGGTGCGCCCGGCGATGCGCCGCGCGCCGGGGACGATGCGGCGCGGACCGACGACGATACGCCGCCGGCCGGCGACGATCCGACCGACGACGATGCGCCGCCGGCGCAGGGCGGTGCGGGTCCGGGCGGCAAGACGCCGTGAACCCGGGGGCGGCGGCGCGCCACGGAACCTAACTTCGAACGGGGACACCATGTCACGCGTAATCAACTTCAGCGCTGGTCCGGCCGTGCTGCCCGAGGAGGTGCTCGAGCAGGCGGCCGCGGAGATGCACGACTGGCAAGGCTGCGGCATGTCGGTCATGGAGATGAGCCATCGCGGCAGGGAATTCATCGGTATCTGCGAGCGCGCCGAGGCCGATCTGCGCGAGCTGATGGCGGTGCCGGCGGACTACAAGGTGCTTTTCCTCCAGGGCGGAGCCACCCAGCAGTTCGGCATGGTGCCGATGAACCTGCTGCGCGGGAAATCTTGCGCTGACTACGTGAACACCGGGGAGTGGTCGAAGAAGGCGATCAAGGACGCAAAGGGCATGTGCCAGGTCAACATCGCCGCCAGCGCCGAGGACAGCAGGTTCACCTGCGCGCCGGCGCAATCCGAGTGGAAGCTCGATCCCGGCGCGGCCTACCTCCACTACACTTCCAACGAGACCATCGGCGGGGTGGAATTCAACTGGGTGCCGCAGGCGGGAGAGGTGCCGCTGGTGGCCGACATGTCCTCGCATTTCCTGTCGCGGCCCGTGGACGTGTCGAAGTACGGGCTCATCTACGCGGGGGCGCAGAAGAACATCGGTCCCGCGGGCCTCACCGTGGTGATCGTACGCGGGGATCTGCTCGGCGGGGCGCGGCCGGGCACGCCATCGATGCTCGACTACAAGGTCCACGCGGACGCGGGATCGATGTCGAACACGCCCCCGACCTACGCCATCTACATCGCGGGCCTCGTGTTCCAGTGGGTGAAGCGCCAGGGCGGGGTGGCGGAGATGGAAAGGCGCGCCATTGCCCGCTCCGGCCTGCTGTACGCCGCGATCGACGCGAGCCGCCTGTACCGCAACCCGGTGCGCCGCGAGGACCGCTCGCGAATGAACGTACCGTTCACGCTTGCCGACAGCAAGCTCGACGCGGCGTTCCTCAAGGGGGCGCAGGAGCGCGGCATGCTCGAGCTGAAGGGTCACCGCTCCGTGGGCGGCATGCGCGCTTCCATGTACAACGCCATGCCCGCAGCCGGGGTGCAGCGGCTGGTCGAGTACCTCGAGGAATTCGAAGCCGCGAGCGCCTGAAGGAGCCGCAGCCAGGCTCTCTCGACGAAGGGAGCGGGGGTGTTCCCCCGCGTTGCCGGATGTCCGGAAAGGGGCGGCGGCGCCGTGCGCCGGGACTGCCGCCATGACCGAGCCCGCACGCCTGCCCGGTGCGCCGGGTACCGAAGTGCGAGGAGGAGCGCCACATGATGTCGACGATGTTCGAAGTGCTGGTCCTGAACCGGATTTCCCAATCGGGGCTGGCGCGCCTGCCGCAGGCCGCGTACAGGGTGGGCAAGGACCTGGCGCGACCCGACGCGATTCTGGTCAGGTCGCACGACATGCATTCCATGTCGATTCCCGATACGGTGAAGGCGGTCGGCAGGGCCGGCGCGGGCACCAACAACATCCCGGTCAAGGCGCTGTCGGTGCGCGGCGTGCCGGTCTTCAACGCGCCCGGCGCGAACGCCAACGCGGTGAAGGAGCTGGTGGTGGCCGGCATGCTGATGGCGGCGCGCAACCTCGGCGGCGCGCTGCAGTTCGTCGCCTCGCTGCCGGTCTCGGCCGACGACGCCACGCTCAACCGGGTCGTCGAGGACGGAAAGAAGGCCTTCGCCGGCATCGAGCTGCCGCAGCGCACGCTGGGGGTGATCGGCCTGGGCAAGGTCGGAAGCCTGGTGGCCGACGCGGCGATCAAGCTGGGCATGGACGTGCTCGGCTACGACCCGGAGATCACCGTGGACGCCGCCTGGAGCCTGCCGTCGCTGGTGCGCAGAGCGGCCTCGATCGAGCAGGTGCTGCGCGCGTCGCATTTCGTCACCCTGCACGTGCCGCTGCTGCCGGTCACGCGCCACCTGGTGAACGCGAAGAACCTCGAGCTGATGCAGCCGGAGGCGGTGCTGTTGAATTTCGCCCGGGACGAGGTGGTCGACGCGCTGGCGGTGCGCCAGGCGCTCGCCGCCGAGAAGCTGCGCTATTACGTCACCGATTTTCCCTCGCACGCGCTCGCCGGTCAGGGCGGCGTGGTGGCGCTGCCGCACCTGGGCGCCTCCACCCAGGAGGCCGAGGACAACTGCGCGGTGATGGTGGTGGACCAGGTGCGCGACTACCTCGAGGACGGCAACGTGCGCAACGCGGTGAACTTCCCCGACGTGGTGATGGCGCGCGAGTCGCCCTACCGGGTCGCGGTCGCCAACGCCAACGTGCCCAACATGGTCGGGCAGATCTCCGGGACCATGGCCGCGGCGGGCATCAACATCCACAACATGCTGAACCGCTCCCGGGGCGAGATGGCCTACACCCTGGTGGACCTGGACAGCGCGGTGAAGCCGGAATTGATCGAGGCGATCGCCGCGATCGACGGGGTGCTCGGGGTGCGCTACCTGCCGCGGGAGGCTTAGCCTTGTCCGACGATATCGCCCGGCGGCGCGCGCGCATCGACACCATCGACGACGAGCTGGTGCGCTTGCTCCTCGAACGCGCCGGGCAAGCGCAGGCGATCGGGGCCCTGAAGGGCGACGGCCCGGTCTACAGCCCGGAGCGCGAGGCGCGCGTACTGCGCCGGGTGGCGGCGGCGGCGAAACCGCCGCTCTCGGGCGAGGCGCTCGCACGCATCTACGTCGAGATCGTTTCGGCCTGCCGGGCGGTGGAGCAGAGGCTCACCGTTGCCTACCTCGGCCCCTCCGGCACCTTCAGCGAGATGGCGCTGCAGCGCCATTTCGGCCGCAGCGTGGAGGCGCTCGCCTGCGCCTCGATCGACGAGACCTTCCGCGCGGCGGAATCGGGCGCCGCGCGCCACGCGGTGGTGCCGGTGGAGAATTCCACCGAGGGGGCGATCGCCCGCACGCTCGACTTGCTCCTGTCCACGCCGCTCGCGATCTGCGGCGAGGTGGTGCTGCGGGTGCGGCAGAACCTGATGTCCAGGGGCGTCGCGCCCGAGGGTATCGCGCGGGTGTACTCGCACCCGCAGTCGCTCGCGCAATGCCACGGGTGGCTCTCGCAGCACCTGCCGCACGCCGAGCGCGTGCCGCTGGTGAGCAATGCCGAAGCCGCCCGGCGGGCGGCGGCGGAGCCCGATGCCGGCGCGATCGGCCCGGAGATCGCGGCCGAGCGCTACGGCCTCGCGATCCTCGCGGCGGGCATAGAGGACGACGCGCGCAACAGGACGCGCTTCCTGGTTCTGGGCGCGCAAGCCCCGCGGCCGACGGGACTGGACCGCACTTCGCTCGCGATGACCGCGCACAACCGGCCCGGGGCGGTGCACGAACTGATCTCCCCGTTCGCGCGCCACGGCGTACAGATGTGCCGCATCGAGTCCCGGCCGGCGCGCACCGGCCAGTGGGAGTACTACTTCTACGTGGAC
>JADLDQ010000407.1 GCA_020846575.1 Burkholderiales bacterium | reverse complement strand
ATCGATTGCGGCGCGACCTCGCTGATCGGCCTGAAACGCGACGGGATCGACCGCAACGCGATCGAGACGATCCTGATCTCGCATTTCCACGCCGATCACTTCGGCGGACTGCCGTTCTTCGTGCTCGACGCTCAACTCGTCGCGAAGCGAAAGACGCCGCTGCGCGTCATCGGCCCGCGCGGCGTCGAGGCGCGCTTCCGCGCCGCCCGCGACGTCGCGTTTCCGTCCGCCGTCGAGCCGAGGTTTGCGCTGTCTTTCGACGAGATCGCGCCCGGCGAGACAATCGCCTTCGGCAGCGCGAGCGTGAGCGCGTTCGGCGTGGTGCACACCGAAGCGGCCGGCCCGTGCCTCGGCTTCCGCGTAGCGGCCGGAGACAAAACGCTCGCTTTTTCGGGCGACACCGAATGGACCGATGCGCTGATCGACATCGGCCGCGACGCCGACCTGTTCGTCTGCGAGGGCTACACGCGCGACAAGAAGGTCCGCCATCACCTCGATCTCGCCGCCCTCGAACGGCAATTGCCGAACATCGCGCCGCGCCGCCTCGTACTCACGCATATGAGCGACGACATGCTCGCGTCCCGCGCCGGCCTTCCCTACGAGACCGCCTACGACGGCTTCGTCGTCACCATCTGATCGAGGAACCGCGCTCGGCCGCTCCGCATTGTGTCGGCGCAGGAGGAGCAGATGCGGTTCTTGCTCGGGATCATCGTCGGCGCCGCGATCACGGTCGGCGTCGCTTACGTTCACGACAGCGGCTTGCCGGCGCAGAGCGCGCAGCGCTACGTCAACTGGCAGGCGGTCGACGAAGGCTGGCGCGAATTGTCCGCGCGTGTGCGCACCGGCTGGGAAAATCTCTCGGCCACGGTCGACCGGCGGTTGAAATCGTCGCGGCTGCACGCCTCCGACTGGGTCTGACCGGCCCACCGCACGCCCGTGATGGCAGCGGAAGCGGCGATCACCGCCTTGTGTTGCGGTTGTCCCCGCTGTTCGCCGTAGACTTCGGCGGCCGCCCGGACTGGCGCCGCGTCCACAGCCAACGAGCGTTCGTACCGCCTCGCGAGCGTATGGAGGACCCAGATGGATCGCCTCTATTTCGCGTGCCCGACGACCGGGCGAAAGGTCGATGTCGGCATCGAGAGCGAACTCGACACGGTGCTCCGCATCAAATCCGAGCACGTGACCAGCGCCTGCCCGCATTGCGGTCAGCGGCACGAATGGCTCGTTCGCGACGCCTATCTGAGCAAGGCCGGGCTCTCGAAAGCGGCCTGAACGCGTCGGCTCTACGCTTGCAGGTCGGCCTCGCGGTGCTGCAACGCCGCTGCGATCTCGTGCTTCTTGAAGCAGGTCCCGTCGTCGCCCTCGATGAGCAGCGCGACGCGCCCGCTCTCGTTGACATGCCGCGCCCAGCCGAACGCCTCGTCGGCCGAGCCGAACTCCTTGTAGAGCATGCGCTCCTTGTCGAGCGGGGAGATCGAGTCCGATCCGCGCGGACCGCTGTAGACCCGGAATGCCATCGCCGACCTCCATCCTCCGCCGACCGCGCTGCTCGCGCGTCGGCGCGAAACAAACGACGCTGATGCTCACGCGGTTCCGTGCGCTCAGCGTCCGCTCCGCATACGCGCGATCAGCTCGGCGGTCGGATAGGAATCCGCCGGCAGCCCGTATTTGAGCTGCGCCTTCTTCACCGCCGCGCGCGTGGCGAGGCCGAGCTTGCCGTCGAGCTTGCCGACCTCGTAGCCGTCGCGGGCGAGCAGGCGTTGCAATTCGAGGATCTGCGGCGCCGGCAGGGTGGCGGCCGGGAAGGGGCCGCGCTGCACCTGCGGCGCGCCGGCGAGCCGCGTCGCGTAATAGGCCGCGGTGGTGGCGTAGACGAGCGACTGGTTCCATTCGAGGAACGCGCCGAAATTCGGATAGGCGAGGAAGGCCGGCCCGCCCCGGCCCATCGGCAGGATGAGCGACGCCGGCATCGTGTCGGCCGGCAGCGGCCGCCCGTCGGCGAGCGCGACGCCCCAGCGCGCCCATTGCGAGCGCGGATGCTTGATCGCGAGGTCCGCTTCCTCCCACGGCAGCCGCGCCGGCACGCGCACCTCCTGCAGCCATGGCTCGCCGCGCCGCCAGCCGCCGCCCTTGGCGAGCAGGTTGGCGCTCGAGGCGGCGACGTCGGCGGCGCTGTGGATCAGGTCGCGCCGGCCGTCGCCGTCGAAATCGACCGCGTATTTGAAATAGCCGGAGGGCGAGAACTGCGTCTGGCCGATTTCGCCGGCCCAGGCGCCGCGCATCTCGCCCGGGCTCAGGTCGCCGCGCTGCACGATGCGCAGCGCGTAGAGCAATTCCTCGGTGAACATCTCGCTGCGCCGGCAATCGTAGGCGAGCGTGGCGAGCGAACGCAGCACCGGCAGGCTCCCGTTGTTGACGCCGAAATCCGTCTCCAGCGCCCAGAACGCGACGATCACCGGGCCGGGCACGCCGAACTCCTTCTCGACGCGCGCGAGCAGCGCCGCGTGCTTGCGCAAATGCGCCGGCCCCGACGACATCCGGCTCTGCACCATGCGCGTCGCGAATTCGAGGAAGCTCTGCGAGAAGACGCCCTGGCCGCGGTCCTTGGCGATGATCGCCTTGTCGAAGGTGAGGAAAGGTGCGGCCGCATCGAGGGTCGCCTGCGAGACGCCCTGCGCGCGCGCCTGCTGCTTGAAGCCGTCGAGCCAGCGCTCGAAGCTCTGGCCTTTGCGGCAGGCGAGCGCTTGCGCCGCCGCGGGCGTCGCAAGCGGCACGGACGCGAGGACGAGAGCCGCAAGCCAGGCGAAGCGCCGCATGCCGATTCCTCCGTTTCGTCGATCGTGAGACTGCGCCGCACGGCGTCAAGGCGCGCGCAGGCGCCGCGCACAGGCGGCGCGGTTCCGCACGCTCGGATCTCGCCCCTCGCGAGCGAGGGGTTGTGGAGCGCCGGCAGGCGCTCTTGCAGAGTCGCCCGCGCGTGCGAGGCGCGAGCAGCGCGTTCCTTGCGATCGGAACGCTCGCCTTCCGGCGCTCCACGGCGGCGATTTCCGTCTCCGAGGCCGCGCTTACAGTTCGGCCCGTCCTT
>JADLDQ010000491.1 GCA_020846575.1 Burkholderiales bacterium | reverse complement strand
ATCGCGATCCGGGGTTTGCGGTACACCGGCACCCTCGCGCAACCGACCGAGGCCAGTACGCCGGTCTCGGCCGGGCCGATGCGCGATCCAGCGGCGATCACCGTCGCGCCCTGCTTCACATCCGACCCGCGCCGGGCGATGTTGGCTTCCGCTTCAAGCGAACGCTCCACGGTAACCCGCGCGCCATCCGGCTTCGTGTGTTCGATCATCACCACCGCGTCGGCGCCCTGCGGCACAGGGGCGCCGGTCATGATGCGCGTGGCCTCGCCAGCGCCGACCGCTTTCTGAGGCGCGCGTCCGGCGGGGACGTCCTCGATAACCGCCAGGTCGGCCGGCGCCTTCACGATGTCTTCGGTTCGCAGCGCAAATCCGTCCACCATCGCACGGTCGAAGGGCGGGAAGTCGCGATCGGCCGTAGCGTCCTCGGCCAGGTAATGCGCGTACGCCTCGGAGATTTCGATCTCGACGCGCTCGCCCCGGCCCGCCTCCTTTATAAGGATGGCCTGGGCTTCATCGACGGAGATCATTTTGGCCATGGGGCAGCAACACCCGGACGCTTACGATACGGCAAGGATTCGGCAAGCGTGTATGATCCCGCACCCGGGCATTGCTTGCAACCGCAAGGGATGCGCTCAGCGCTGCGCCTCGAAGAGCAGGACGCTCGCCGAGACCGCCGCATTCAGGCTTTCGGCCTTGCCGCGCAGCGGAATCGTGACGCGCTCGGGCTTGGCGGCAAGGACATCCTCGGAAAGTCCGTGGGCCTCGCTGCCGATGCACAGGCCCAGCGGGCGGCGCTTCCAGTCGAACTCGCGGAAAGAGACACCGTCGTGCGCGCAGGCCGCGGCTAGCCGCACGCGGTTCTCTTCCGCCAGTTTCAGGAAGCTTGGCGTCGACAGGCGCACGATCGGCAGCGCGAGCAATCCGCCAGCCGTCGAACGCACCACCTTCGCGTTGAAGGGATCGGCCGTGTGTTCCAGCGTCACCAGGCCAGTCGCGCCGCAGGCCTCGGCGGTGCGAATCAGCGTGCCGAGGT
>JADLDQ010000265.1 GCA_020846575.1 Burkholderiales bacterium | reverse complement strand
TCCTCGGCTGCGGCGCCGTCCTCGGCGGCGGCGCCGTCCACGGCCTCGATCAGGCGCTCCAGATCGGCACGGGCAAGGCACGGACGCGCCGCGTCGTGCACCAGCACCCAGTCCTCCGGCGTCACCAGCGCCCCGGCGGCGACCAGGCCGTTCAGCACGCTGTCGCGCCGCGTCGCCCCGCCGCAGTACAGCGGCGCGACGCGCTCGCCCGCCTCGCTCCAGTCGAAGCGGCGAAAGGCCTCGTCGCCCGGCGCGAGCACCACGAACACGCACTCGATCCGCGGCACCGCGAGCAGCGCGGCGACGGCGTGCCACAGGAGCGGCCGGGCGCCGATCAGGGCGTACTGTTTTGGTTCGGCGCGGCCGAAGCGGCTGCCGCCACCGGCCGCGGGGATCAGGCCGAAGTAGCTGGATACCATTGAATCATCGGGGAAAGCGGGGAAGGCTCGCGGCTATAATTATACGGTCGCCCCGCATGACGAGCCGGATTCATGACAAGCCGGCCGCGTTTGCGGGTTTTTGTCGTTGTTTCGCCGCCCAGCCGCCGTCCGACCGGTGCCGGATCCGGCGGCGCGGGCGCGCATCGAACCGGGTTCTCGCGGGGCTTCCCCCCCCCGCACGGGCGCGGGGACCAGGCGAGGACCTCTTGTCGCATGAAAGCAGCCGCTTGAACCGCGAGATGCAGCCTGCGCGCGACACCGGCGGCGTTCCGGGCTCCTGCGACGCCCTGCTCCTCGCACGCCTGGCGCGCGCATCCCGCCCGCTGCTCGTCGTCTGCGCGCAGCCCTCCGAGGCCCAGCGGCTGCGCGACGAGATCGCCTGGTTCGACCCGGGGCTGGCGGTGTGCCTGTTCCCCGACTGGGAGACGCTGCCCTACGACAGCTTCTCGCCTCACAACGACCTGGTTTCCGAGCGCCTGGCGACGCTGTACCGCATGCAGCGCCGCGAGTTCGATGTGGTGGTGCTCGCCGCCACGACCGCGCTGCAGCGCCTCGCGCCGGGCGCGTGGCTCGCCGGCCGCACTTTCTTCCTGAAGCAGGGCGAACGGCTCGATCTGGACGCGCTGCGCGCGCAGCTGGTCTGCGCCGGCTACCAGCACGTCACGCAGGTGGTGGCGCCGGGCGAGTTCTGCGTGCGCGGCGGCCTCGTCGATCTGTACCCGATGGGCAGCGCGCTTCCCTACCGGATCGACCTCGAGGACGTGGAGATCGAGTCGATCCGCACCTTCGACGCGGACACCCAGCGCACGCTCTACCCGGTGCCCGAGATCCGCATGTTGCCGGCGCGCGAGTTCCCGCTCGACGAGGCGGGTCGCACGCGCTTCCGCGGGCGCTTCCGCGAGCGCTTCGAGGGCGACCCTTCCAGGAGCGCGATCTACCGCGACGTCTCCGGCGGCGTCGCCCCGCCCGGAATCGAGTACTGGCTGCCGCTTTTCTTCGAGGAGACCGCCACCGTCTTCGACTACCTGCCCGCCGGGGCCGCGGTGTGCATGCATGGCGCGGTCCAGGACGCCATCACCGCGTTCTGGCGCGATACGCAGGGGCGCTTCCAGTTCCTGCGCGGCGAGCGCGACCGGCCGCTGCTCGCACCCGCGGAGCTGTTCCTCTGCGCGGAGGAATTCTTCGTCGCGGCGAGGGGCTTCGAGCGCCGGGGGCTCGAGCAGACCGCGCAGCGCGCGCTGGCGCCGCCCGAACTCGCCGTCGAGCGCCGCGCCACCGACCCGCTGCACCGGCTGAAGGATTTCCTTTCGGGATTCGCGGGCCGCGCCCTGCTGCTGGCGGACTCGCCCGGCCGGCGCGAGACACTGGCGCAGTTCCTCGCCGACTACGGCCTGAAACCGGCCCCGGTCGCGAGCTACGCGGCGTTCACCGCCGCCGAGGCCCCGCTGATGCTGGCCGTCTCGCCGCTGCTCAACGGATTCGTCCTGCCTGCCGAGGGGCTCGCGCTGCTCACCGAGTCGGAGCTGTTCGCCGGCACCGCGCGCAGCCGTGGCGCGCGCGAGCGCTCGCGCGCGTCCTCGCTGGAGGGCATGCTGCGCGACCTCTCGGAGCTGCGTCCCGGCGACCCGATCGTGCATGTGCAGCACGGTATCGGGCGCTACCGGGGGCTCGTGGCGCTCGCGGCCGTGTCCGAGGGCGAGGATGACGCCGAGTTCCTGCTGCTGGAGTACGCCGACGGCGACAAGCTCTACGTGCCGGTGGGGCAGCTCGCGCTCATCAGCCGCTACAGCGGCGGCCCCCCGGAACAGGCGCCGCTGCACAAGCTGGGCGGCGAGGCCTGGGACAAGGCCAAGCGCCGCGCCGCGCAGCAGGTGCGCGACACGGCGGCCGAACTGCTCGCGCTCTACGCGCAGCGCGCCGCGCGCGAGGGCCGGGCTTTCGAGGTGAAGGCGCACGACATCGACGCCTTCGCCGAAGGCTTCGGTTTCGAGGAGACGCCCGACCAGGCGGCGGCGATCCAGGCCACGCTCGCCGACCTGCGCTCGGGCAGGCCGATGGACCGGCTGGTATGCGGGGACGTCGGCTTCGGCAAGACCGAGGTCGCGCTGCGCGCCGCCTTCGCAGCGGTGGCAGACGGCATGCAGGTGGCGGTGCTCACGCCCACGACCCTGCTTGCCGAACAGCACTTTCAGACCTTCTCGAACCGTTTCGCGTATGTCGCCGCCGAGTGGCCGGCGAAGATCGTGGAGCTGTCGCGCTTCAGGAGCGCCAGGGAGACCGCCGCGGCGATCGCGGGTCTGGCCGGCGGGAGCATCGACATCGCCATCGGTACCCACAAACTGCTCTCGCGCGGGGTGAAGTTCGCGCGCCTGGGCCTGGTGATCGTGGACGAGGAGCATCGCTTCGGCGTACGCCAGAAGGAGGTTCTGAAGGCGCTGCGCGCCGAGGTGGATGTGCTCACTCTCACCGCGACGCCCATACCGCGCACGCTGGCGATGTCGCTGGAGGGCTTGCGCGATTTCTCGGTCATCGCCACCGCGCCCGAACGGCGGCTCTCGATCAAGACCTTCGTCAGCACCTATTCCACCGGCACGGTGCGCGAAGCGTGCCTGCGGGAACTCAAGCGCGGCGGCCAGATCTACTTCCTGCACAACGACATCGCCACCATCGAGCTCACCCGCGAGCGGCTCGCGAAGCTGGTGCCCGAGGCGCGCATCGCGCTCGCGCACGGCCAGATGCCCGAGCGCGAGCTGGAGCGTGTCATGCGGGAGTTCCTGCAGCAGCGCCACAACCTGCTCCTGTGCTCGACCATCATCGAGACCGGCATCGACATCCCCACCGCGAACACCATCATCATCGACCGCGCCGACCGGCTGGGCCTGGCGCAACTGCACCAGCTGCGCGGCCGTGTCGGCCGCTCGCACCACCAGGCCTACGCCTACCTGCTCACGCCGGAAGCGGCGGCGCTCACCCCCGCCGCAAAGAAGCGCCTGGAGGCGATCCAGGCGATGGAGCAGCTCGGCTCCGGGTTCTACCTCGCGATGCAGGATCTGGAGATCCGCGGCGCGGGCGAAGTGCTGGGCGAATCCCAGAGCGGCGAGATGCAGGAGGTGGGGTTCAATCTCTACAACGATATGCTGGCCGCCGCGGTGCGCGCCCTGCGCTCGGGCCGCGACATCGACCTCACGCGGCCGCTGGGCATGAGCACCGAGATCAACCTGCACGTGCCGGCGCTGCTGCCGACCTCGTACTGCGAGGACGTGCACGAGCGCCTGGTGATCTACAAGCGTCTGGCGCACTGCGAATCCGAGGACAGCCTCGCGGCCATCCAGGAAGAGCTGGCGGACCGCTTCGGCTCACCGCCGCCGCCGGTGCGCGCGCTGCTCGATTCGCACCGGCTGCGCCTGCTCGCCCGGCCGCTGGGCGTCGCGCGCATCGACGCGGGGCCGGAAGCGTTGACGCTCCAGTTCGAGAGCGACGCCCCCCTCGATCCGGCGGGCGTGGTGCGGCTGGTGCAGAAGAACAAGGGCTGGAAGCTCGCGGGGCCGCAGCGGCTGCGCATCGAATGGAAGGTCCCGGAGGCAGGCGAGCGGGTGCGCGCTGCGAGGCGGCTGTTGCAGACTCTCGCCGGCGCGGCGAGGGTGCAGGCGCAGGCGGCGCTGGCTCAGCAGGCGTGAACGCGCGCGCTGCGGCCGCCGCAAGACCTCGCGCGCGCTCATAGGATCCGTCCCGCACCTACGATTCGAGTCCCTCCATGGATACGACCACGACCCTCCCCCTCTACCACCGGGCCCTCGACTGGGACGCTCTGTACCGCAGCTACCCCGTGCCCGACGTCTACGCCCGGACCGTGTACCGCTGGTCCGCCGAGCGCGTGCGCGCGCTGCAGGAAGAGCGCTTGCGCGAGGTGCTGGCGGCCGGCTGGCGCAACCCCTTCTATCGCAGCCTCTGGTCCGGCGCGGGCATCGAGCCCGGTGATATCCGCGGCATCGAGGACATCGCGCGGCTGCCTGCATTCAATTCGGACGACATCAAGAACGACCAGCAGGCGCACCCGCCCTTCGGCCTTCTGTGCGGCTGCGCGGACCTGAAGGAACAGATCCGCTCCATGCCCAACCGGCTGCAGACCAGCGGCGGCACCACCGGCAAGCCGCGCTACACCCTGCAGAGCATCCTGGAGAACGAGGTGAGCGCCCTCAGCGCCGCGCGCGCGCTCTACCTTCAGGGCGTGCGGCCCGGGGACGTGATGCAGATTCCGGCGACCTGCTCGCTCGCGAGCCTGCCCTGGGCCTACGCCAAGGCCTGCAGCGACTACCTCGGCGTGCTGCCGCTGACCACGGGCAGCGGCGTGGTCACCCCCGCGCGCCGGCAGATCGAGATCGCCTTCGACTGCGGCGTGAACTGCTGGATGAGCTTCCCGGAGTACCTCGCGCGGCTGGCGCAGTCCTGCCGCGAGGAACACGGGCGCGATCCGCGCGAATTGAACACCAAGCTCGTCACCAGTTTCCTCGGTCCCGACACCGAGGAGAGCCTGCGGCGCTCGCTCGAAACGCTGTGGGGCTGCCCCGTGTACGACAACTACGGCACCAACGAGGTCGGGCACGGCGCCTTCGAATGCGAGGCGCGCGAGGGCCTGCACTTCATGGAGGACCTGTCGTACTTCGAGATACTCGACACCGCGACCGGCCAGCCGGTGCCGCAGGGGAAGATCGGCAACCTGGTGGTGACCGTGTTCTACCGCCGGGTGTTCCCCATCGTCCGCTTCAACCTGCGCGACCTGGCGCGGCTGAAGTCCTCGGCGCCGTGCGCCTGCGGCAGCTGTTTCCGCCGCATGGATCACTTCCTCGGCCGCAGCGACGACATGGTGCGCATGCGCGGTGTGAACGTCTATCCCATGGCCTGCCTGCCGGCGGTGCGCAGCGACCCGCGCACCACCGGCGAGTGGCTGTGCGAGGCCCGTGACGCGGTGGTGGACGGGCGGGCGTACGAAGAGCTGGCGGTCCGCGTCGAGGTGCGCAGCGACGCCGGGCCGCTCACCGGGCTGGCGGAGAAGATCGGCGCGCGGCTGAAGAACGACCTCGGCATCACGGTCGGCGTCGAGCTGGTCGAGCAGGGGCGGCTGGATTCGCCGGCGAACCTGGGCGAGGGCAAGGCGAAGCGCTTCGTCGAGCGCCGGGCCGCATACCTGAAGCACCGCTAGGACCGCCGGCTCGAACCCGGCGGGTTCAGCGTGCCGGCCAGATGCCCGTTTCCCGGTAGTAGCGCATCGCCCCCGGGTGATAGGACAGCGGTCCCGCGGACCGCGCCATCGCCTTCGGGTCGAACTGCCTGAAGGGCTCGTGGGCGTCGGCGAGCGCGGCAGCCCCGTCGTGCAGCGTGCGCGCGACCCGGTAGGCGAGTTCCTCCGCCAGCGTCGCGCCCGAGATCAACAGCATGTCGTAGGCAAGCACATGGCCCGGTCCGCGCACACCGGTGTTTCCGGGCCCGGGCCGCTCCAGGCGGAGGTAGCCCCAGGGAAAATGCCTTCGCAGCGCCGCGCTGCTGTCCGGGCCGTCGGCCAGCGCCAGCATGCGGATTGCGCCCACCCGCGCCTCGATCTGCGAGAGGCGCGCCGAGCCGAGAGTGAACAGAAACATGTCCGAGCGGCCGGCCGCGAACGCCTCGGCGCCCGCGACGGCATCGGGCACGGGGATCGCCTTGATGTCCGCGCGCGACAGGCCTGCGGTGGCGTAGAGCGCGTCGAGCACCGCCAGCATCAGCCGCTGCCCGCCGAAGCCGTCCACCGCAGGCCGCCCTTTCAGCGCTGCGATGGTCGCGATCGGTGCGTTCTGGCGCACGAAGATCGCCGGCCGCAGGGGGTAGAGCGCCGCGATCGCCCGCAGCGAAGCCTGCGGCCGGCCTGCCGGCGAATCCTCGCCCTGCACCGCCCAGGCGAGTTCGGCCGCGTCGCCGAATCCGAACTGGATCTCGCCATCGTTGATGGCGGGCAGCGAAACGCGCGGCGCGAGATAGGGCTTGAGCGACACGGTGACGCCGGCGCGCTGGTTGAGGAGCTTGGCGACGACCACCGCCATGGCGTACTGGCCGCTGCCGGGGTCGCCGGCGGCCATCGACACGGCCTGCGCCAGCGCCGATTTCGAGCAGGCGAGTAGCAGCAGCGCGGCGCAGGCGGCGAGCGCGGCGCCGCACCGGGGGCGCGCGTCGCGCACCTCAGCGCCCCGAAATCACCGGCTTCAGTCCCGGCTGCACCTCGGCCGGGTCGGTCGGCTTGCAGCTTCGCTCGCTCACTCGTACTTTCCCTCTTGGATCCGGTGCAGCGCCGCCAACGGCACCAGTCCACCGCAGCACGCCTGAGCGATTATAGGGTGGGTCATCACACCCCGGGTCCGCGGGCGGCAGTCGTGTGCTCGAGCAACGAGCGCCTCATCGTCGATCGCCTGCGAACGTCGATATCCTTTGGCGGATATGGCGCTGAACGGTCACACGTTCAGTGGCCGCATCCGCATGGACACGAACAGCGGCGATGAACCCGATCCGTTCGTGGAAGCCGACTACTTCACCGTGGAAACCCCGTTGCAGGGTACTCTCGACCACCTCGGGAGCGTTCGGGTGTTCGACTACAGCTTATGCCTGCCGCTCGATCCGAGCGCACCCGACTGCAATACCGGTTCAGCCGATCTTCTCGGGTACATCGGATCCCTGCACCTGGCGAGCTTCGCCAACGCCACCGGTGGCGCTTTCCTGAATTCGAGCACCGGCTCGAGCCTCGACCCCACCAATCCGGCGCCCGCGCCCGGA
Organism: Burkholderiales bacterium; assembly: GCA_020846575.1. Lineage (GTDB taxonomy): Bacteria > Pseudomonadota > Gammaproteobacteria > Burkholderiales > SG8-39 > JADLDQ01. The sequence goes on along the minus strand of JADLDQ010000265.1, from coordinate 6,729 downwards.
AGTCTCTTGCTCGCCGCGCTGGGGTTCTTCGGTATCTGGATCGGTCGCCGTAACCGGTAAGGCTGCCGAGGGCGCCGCTGAGGCGGTTCGGCTTCCTGCTCGCCTCAGCGCGCTTCTTCGATCCACGCCGCCTGGATCGCCTCCAGGATCTTCTCTCCGCAGCGCTTGGGGTCGTCCGCGAAGTCCTCGAGCTGCATCACCCACTGGTACAGGTCGGTGAAGCGCACGCTCTCGGGGTCGATCTCCGGGTGTTTTTCGAACAGCGCGATGGCGATGTCCTGAGTGTCCGTCCACTTCATGTTCGAGCCCTTGCCGTCTAGCGCCGGGTTTCGGAAATCTGGTTGATGGTGTAGCGCGGTATCTCGATCACCAGGTCATGATCCTTCACCAGGGTCTGGCACGAAAGGCGGGAGGTCGACTCCAGGCCCCAGGCCTTGTCGAGCAGGTCCTCTTCCTCCTCCTCGGCGGGATCGAGCGCCGCGAAGCCCTCCCGGACCACCACGTGGCAGGTGGTGCAGGCGCAGGATTTCTCGCAGGCGTGCTCGATCTCGATGCCCGCCTCCAGCAACGTGTCGCAGATCGACACGCCGGGCGTTGCTTCGATCTCGGCGCCTTGCGGGCACAGTTCCTTGTGCGGGAGGATTTTCAGCTTGGGCATCGCTTGCGGTATTTCCTGGTGCATCCGGCGCACGTGCGCCCGCCGCCGCGGCGGCCTACTTCAGTTCTTCCACTCGCCGCCCGGCGAGAGCGCGCTGCACGCTGCGATCCATGCGCCGCGCGGCGAAGGGTTCGGTCAGGCGATTGAGTGCCTCGATCGAGGCGCGCATGGCGCGATGGTCGCTGCCGCAGGCGAGCCGCCGCAACTCCTCGAGCGCCTCGCGCAGCCGCACCCGTTCGCCGGCGTCCAGCAGATCGGCGTCAGCCGCCAGCGCCGACTCGACCGTGCCGAGCATCGCCTGCGCCGCGACCTGCTGCTCGCGCAGCGCGCGTGCCAGCAGGTCGTCCTTCGCGTGCTCGAAGGAGTCCCTCAGCATCTGCGTGACTTCGCCGTCGGTGAGACCGTAGGAGGGCTTCACCGTCACGGCCGCCTCGACGCCGGTGCTCGCCTCGCGCGCGGACACCGACAGCAGCCCGTCGGCATCGACCTGGAAGGTCACGCGTATGCGCGCCGCGCCCGCGGTCATCGGCGGGATGCCGCGAAGCTCGAAGCGCGCGAGCGAACGGCAGTCCGCCACCCGCTCGCGCTCGCCCTGAACCACGTGGATGGCCATCGCGGTCTGCCCGTCGCGGAAGGTGGTGAACTCCTGCGCGCGCGCCGCCGGAATGGTGGTGTTGCGCGGCACGATCTTCTCCGCGAGACCGCCCACGGTCTCGACGCCCAGGGACAGGGGAATCACGTCGAGGAGCAGCCAGTCCTCGCCCGAGGCGCGGTTGCCGGCCAGCGCATTGGCCTGGATCGCCGCCCCCAGCGCCACCACCTTGTCCGGATCGAGGTTGTTGAGCGGCGCCTGGCTGAACAGCTCCGCGACCGCGCGCTGCACGTGCGGCATGCGCGTCGCTCCGCCGACCATCACCACGCCCTTCACGTCGGATGCGCGCAGGCCGGCGTCGCGCAGTGCGCGCTTGGCGGACTGAAGCGTCTTCGCGACCAGGTGCGCGGTCATATCCCAGAGCTCGCGCTGGGTCAGCACGACGCCCACCATCTCGCCGCTGGACAGCGCTGCTTCCAGGCGCGCTTCGGTGTGGGCGGTCAACTCCTCCCTTGCCTCGCGCGCGTGCACCAGCAGCAGCCGGGTGTCCTGCGCCGACAGCGGTGCGAGCGCCGATCGCTCCACCGCCCAGCAGAACACGCGGTGGTCGAAGTCGTCACCGCCCAGCGCCGCGTCGCCGCCGGTGGCGAGTACCTCGAACACGCCGCGCGAGAGCCTGAGCACCGAGAAGTCGAACGTGCCGCCGCCGAGGTCGTAGACGGCGTAAATGCCTTCCGAGGCGTTGTCCAGCCCGTAGGCGATCGCCGCCGCGGTCGGCTCGTTCAGCAGGCGCAGCACGTTCAGGCCCGCCAGCTGCGCTGCGTCCTTGGTGGCCTGGCGCTGGGCGTCGTCGAAGTAAGCCGGCACGGTGACCACCGCTCCCTCCAGCGCGCCGCCGAGCGCCGCCTCGGCGCGGCTGCGCAGCGCCTTGAGAATCTCGGCCGACACCTCCACCGGGCTTTTCACCCCGGCGGCGGTGCGCAGCCGCACCATGCCCGGCGCATCCACGAACCGGTATGGCAGATTCTCGACGTAGGCCACGTCGCGCAGTCCGCGCCCCATCAGGCGTTTCACCGAGACGATGGTGTTGCCGGGATCGCGCGCCTGCTCGGCGAGGGCTTCGTACCCCACCTGCACGGTGCAGTCGGTGCGATAGCGCACGGCCGAGGGCAGCAGCGCCCGCCCCTCGCCGTCGTTCAGCACCACCGAGATGCCGTTCCTCACGGTAGCGACGAGCGAGTTGGAGGTGCCCAGGTCGATACCGGCCGCGAGGCGCCGGCCGTGCGGCGGCGGCGACTCGCCGGGTTCGGAGATCTCGAGCAGCGGCATACGAGGTATCTCGGACCAGGCCGGCTTACCCGGCCTCCAGGGCCTCGATGCCGTCGCCGATCTCGGCCTCGAGCTTTTCGATGAACATCAGCTCGCGTGCCGCCTCGGCCGCCTGCTCGTCCTGCCTGCCGCCCAGCAAACCGCCGAGCCCTTCGTAGCGCCCGTCCTTCTCGCCCTGCAGTTCCTGCTGCAGGCGCTCGAGCGCCGCGGCGTCCCGCGCCGCCCGCGCCTGCGCGACCGCCTCGCGCCACTCGAGCTGGCGCGCGAGGAACCCGGGCTGCATCCGGGCGCCGCCTCCGGCGTTCGCATCGACGCCGCGCAGCGCCAGGATGTGCAGAGCGCGCGCGAGCGGCTGCCTCAGGGTGGCGTAGGCCTCGTTCGCCAGGGTGGCGCGTTGCATGGCGAGCCTGCGTTCGGCGTCGCTCGCGCCGGCGAAGCGATCCGGATGCACCTGGCGCTGCACGCTGCGGTAGGCCTCATCCAGGCGCGCCGGGTCGAGCACGAACGCGACCGGCAGGTCGAACAGCTTGAAATAATTGCAGGTGGCATTCATCGGGTAGAGCGCAACGCGAACATCCCTGTCTTGCCGGGCCAGGCGGCGCTGCGACAAGCCTCAGACGTTGAAGCTCTCCCCGCAGCCGCACTGAGCCTTGACGTTGGGATTGTTGAAACGGAAGCCTTCGTTCAGACCTTCGCGCGTGAAGTCGAGCTCGGTCCCGTCCAGGTACGCAAGGCTCTTCGGGTCCACCACCAGCTTGACGCCGTGGCTCTCGAAGGTGCGGTCCTCGGGATTGACGTCGTCCGCGTATTCCAGCTTGTAGGCGAGCCCCGAGCATCCCGAGGTCCGCACGCCCAGGCGAAGGCCGACGCCCTTGCCGCGGCGGGCGAGGAAATTCGCCACGTGGGTCGCCGCGCTCTCGGTTAGCGTGATCGCCATGTCCGGCGCCGCCATGCCCTAGGCCGCGCGCGCGGGCTGCGCGGGCACCGGGGCATCGGATAGATCGCCGTGCTTGCGGCGGTAATCGGCGATCGCGGCCTTGATCGCGTCCTCGGCAAGGATGGAGCAGTGGATTTTCACCGGCGGCAGCGCCAGCTCCTCGGCGATCTTCGTGTTCCTGATCGTCTCGGCCTCGTCGAGCGAGCGCCCCTTGACCCACTCTGTCACCAGCGACGAGGAGGCGATCGCGGAACCGCAACCGTAGGTCTTGAAGCGGGCGTCCTCGATCACGCCCTGCGCGTTCACCTTGATCTGCAGCTTCATCACGTCGCCGCAGGCCGGCGCGCCGACCATGCCGGTGCCTACCTGCGCGTCGCTCTTGTCGAAAGAGCCCACGTTGCGCGGGTTCTCGTAGTGATCGATGACCTTGTCGCTGTATGCCATGTCTGCCTCCTGCGGATTGCGGTACGTTTCCCGTTTCGCGAATTGCGTTCAGTGCGTCGCCCACTGCACCGTGCTGAGATCGATGCCTTCCTGGTGCATCTCCCACAAGGGAGACAGCTCGCGCAGCTTCTGGATCTTGCGGCCCAGCAGATCGACGGTGTACGCGATTTCCTCCTGGGTAGTGTACCTGCCCAGCGAGAAGCGGATCGAGGAGTGCGCCAGCTCGTCGGAGCGGCCCAGCGCGCGCAGCACGTACGAGGGCTCGAGCGAGGCCGAGGTGCAGGCCGAACCCGAGGAGACCGCCACTTCCTTGATGGCCATGATCAAGGACTCGCCCTCGACGAAGTTGAAGCTGACGTTGAGGTTGTGGGGCACGCGCTGGTCCATGTCCCCGTTGACGTACACCTCTTCCAGGTCCCGGATGCCGTTCCACAGCCGGTCGCGCAGCGTGCGGATGCGCTCGTTGTCGGTGGCCATCTCCAGCTTGGCGATGCGAAACGCCTCGCCCATGCCCACGATCTGATGCACCGGGAGGGTTCCCGAGCGCAGCCCCCGCTCGTGCCCGCCACCGTGTATCTGAGCTTCGATGCGCACCCGCGGCTTCCTGCGCACGTACAGCGCGCCGATCCCCTTCGGACCGTCGACCTTGTGCGCGGTAACCGTCATCAGATCCACCTTCAGCCGTTCGAGGTCGATCGGCAACTTGCCCGCGGCCTGGACCGCGTCGCAGTGGAACACGATGCCCTTCGCCCTGCAGATCTCGCCGAGCGCTGCGATCGGCTGGATGACGCCGATCTCGTTGTTCACCATCATCACCGAGGCCACGGTGGTGTCGGGGCGCAAGGCCGCCTGGAACTGCTCGGCGCTGATCAGGCCGTTCGGCGCAGGGTCCAGATAGGTCGCCTCGAAGCCCTGGCGCTCCAGCTCGCGCACGGTGTCCAGCACCGCCTTGTGCTCGGTCTTGACCGTGACGATGTGGCGGCCCCGCGCCTTGTGAAAATTCGCTGCCCCCTTGATCGCGAGGTTGTTGCCCTCGGTGGCGCCCGAGGTCCAGACGATCTCTCGCGGGTCCGCGCCGACGAGGGCGGCCACGTGGCCCCGCGCCTCTTCCACCGCCTGCTCGGCCTCCCAGCCGTAGGCGTGAGAGCGGCTCGCCGGATTGCCGAAATGCTCGGTAAGGTAGGCGATCATCTTCTGCGCCACGCGCGGATCGACCGGCGTGGTCGCCGCATAGTCGAGGTAGATCGGGAATTTCATGCTTCGTCCCTTTGTCCTTTCGCTGCCCGGTGTGCCGCAGCGCAGTCTTGCTAGGCGCGTGCCGCCGAAACGGGGGCGTCCTCCGGGCGTAGATCGCTGCGCTTGTCCTCCAGCACCACCACGTTGTCGCGGCGGGCGTGCTCCCGTTGCTTCGCGACCAGGTCGGCGAGGCTCACCGAGTTGAGGTATTCGAACATCCTGTCGGTCAGCGTCGTCCAGAGCTCGTGGGTCATGCAGCGCTGCTCATCGCGACAATTCTCGCGGCCGCCACACTGGGTGGCGTCGAGCGGTTCGTCCACCGCCCGGATGATCTCGGCGACCGAAATCTGCGAGGGTGCCCTCGCCAGCGTGTAGCCGCCGCCCGGTCCGCGCACGCTGTCCACCAGGCTGCGGCGGCGCAGTTTGCCGAACAGCTGCTCGAGGTAGGAAAGAGAGATGTCCTGGCGCTTGCTGATCCCCGCCAGCGTCACCGGCCCCTGCCCGTCCCGCAGAGCGAGATCCAGCATGGCGGTTACCGCAAACCGGCCTTTCGTAGTGAGTCTCATGGCGTTTCCCCGTGGCTGAAATGAATGGGCGTGATGCGGTGTGAAATCCCGAACAAGCCAGTCAACTATACAATATCCGATAAATCCGTTCAACTATTGTCCCGCCACCCTGCGATCCGCCCAGCGTGAAGCTGACAGGAGGCTGTCCTTCTCCGCACGTAATTCTTCAATTTCTTTGAGTATTTTCTCCGTCCGCCGGTCCAGTTCTTCGCTGTGATCGAGGAGCGCTTCGATCGCCTTGGACAGCGGGTCGTCATCGCGGGTTACGGCATAGGCCGAGAATCCGAGCTTGGCCGCTTGCTCTTCTCGGCTCCTGTCCTGTTCGCTCGGAATGACCCGGGCGGGAATACCCACGGCGGTGGCGCCGGCCGGCACCTCCTTCACCACCACCGCGTTCGATCCGACCCGCGCGCCGTTGCCCACGAGAATCGGCCCGATGATCTTGGCGCCTGCCCCTACCACCACGCCTTGCCCGAGGGTCGGATGACGCTTGCCCTTGTTCCAGGACGTGCCCCCGAGCGTCACCCCGTGGTAGAGCGTGCAGTCGTCCCCGATCTCGGCAGTCTCGCCGATAACCACGCCCATACCGTGGTCGATGAAGACGCGCCGGCCGATGCTCGCTCCCGGATGAATCTCGATGCCGGTGAGAAAGCGCCCGATGTGCGAAACGAAGCGCGCGAGCCAACGAAGGCCGTGGAGCCACAGCCAGTGGCCGCAGCGGTGAAACACGAGCGCGTGCAAGCCGGGGTAGCAGGTCATGACCTCCCATGCGTTCCGCGCGGCCGGATCCCGCTCGAACACGCAGCCGATATCTTCGCGCAAGCGTCTAAACATGGTGGCTGTACCCCCGAAAGTCGGTTTCTGCGCTACCGCGGGATTCCTGCAAACGGCTGGTACGACAAGGAGTTGCGGATAGTATGCCAAACCTTAGTAATTTATTCAACTTTTGTTCCCTGAGGAGGCGGGC
>JADLDQ010000490.1 GCA_020846575.1 Burkholderiales bacterium | reverse complement strand
GCCGGTCGCGACTTCGTCCGCGACCATCTCGCGACCTGGGCGCCGCAGATGCTGCAGGTGCTCGAGGAGCGCGCTGCGACCGAGTTCGTGCGGGGGCTCGCCGCGCTGTCGCTCGGTGCGTTGCGTTCGGCGGACACGATCCTCGCCGGGTCGTGACGGCGGCTCACCGTTCGACCGGGTCGGGCGCGTGCGCGGTGCCGAGCCACGTCCCGTCGGCATCGTCGTCGGGATGCGTGAGGTGGTGCAGGACGCGGGTGCGGCGGAGCGAGATGTGCCCGTGCTCGTCCGCCCTGCCGAGCTGCCAGGGCGGCGCCAACGTCAGGTAGGTGTCGACCACCGTGTCGGGTGGGTCGGCGACGTCGGTCAGGAGCCACGCACGGAGCACCGACATCATGTTGTGCGCCTGCTGGCTGACGGCGATCCGCGTCCAGAGCTCCGTCGGCGCCGGGCCGTCGAGGTGCGTGAAGATCGCGCGGATGCACGGCTCGGCGGCCGCCTCGAGGTAGGCGATGAGCATGCTGTACACCGACGACTCGTGCTCGGTGATCACGCGGAACACCGCGCGTCGTCGCCGACCGTGCTCGAGGAAGTCGAGGTACAACCGACGCCACAGCCCGACGTAGTCGGCGTTCGGTCGGCACAGCTGCGCGAGCGTCGCCTCCAGGTCGGGACGGATCTCGGCGATCAACGCGTCGGCGAGCAGCGCCGCCGGTGAGGTCGCATGGGCGTAGAACACGGCTCGCGACACCCCTGCGGCCGCGGTGAGCTCGGAGACGGAGATGCTCTCCGGTGGGCGCGTCGAGGCCAGCTCCATGACGGTGCTGACGAGGCGCTCGCGCACCCGACGGAATCGGGGGTCGGACCGTTCACCTGCCACCGCGCCACCTCCCCTCGCGGTTGACGCTACCGGAACGGCGGGTGCCGTTCAGTCGGCCGTGAGCGGCTCCGGCGCCTGGTGAGGCAACCCGAACGACGCCACGTCAGCGCGCTGTCGAGACGAACTTCACGTCCTGCGTCCCTGGTCACGGGGTTACGTTGACATCTGTCGATTAGTTCACAGCCTCGAGGAGGCAGCACATGTTGACCGAGATGGCCACCACCGAAGCCGGCGGCGACGACGGTGCGGCGGGTGCGATGAACCGACGGGTGTTCCTCAAGTGGTCCGGCGTCGTCGGTGGCTCACTGGCCCTCGTCTCCACCGCCGCGAAGGTCGCGCTGTCCCCGTCCGAGAGCGAAGCGGCGGAACCCACCGACATCGTGTGGTCCGCCTGCACCGTCAACTGCGGGTCGCGCTGCCCGCTCCGGCTCGAGGTGAAAGACGGCACGATCGTCCGGGTGCTCGGCGACGACACCGGCTCCGACGTGCTCGGTGATCAGCAGGTACGTGCGTGCGTCCGCGGTCGTTCGATCCGGCATCGCATCTCCAACCCCGACCGCTTGAAGAAGCCGATGAAGCGCAAGGCGGGCACCAAGCGCGGTGACGAGCAGTGGGAGACGATCTCCTGGGAGCAGGCCCTCGACGAGATCGCCGAGAAGATGACGGACATCAAGTCCCGCTTCGGCAACG
>JADLDQ010000489.1 GCA_020846575.1 Burkholderiales bacterium | reverse complement strand
CGCGTCGTAGAAGCCCAGGCGCCCCTCGGCGTGTGCCGGCGTCTTGCGCACGCGAGCGAACAGCCGCGCGCCGAGTTGCCACAATCCCAACGCCGCACTGGCCGCAAAACCGAAGCCGCAGACCCACCACGCCGGGCCGCTGACGGCCAGCACGCCCGCGCTGGGCTGGCGGCCGTCGGCGCCGCTGAGGATCATCGCGATCTCGCCCATCAGCCACCAGAAGAACCACGCCAGCAGCAGCGGCGGGACGAAGCTGTCGCGCGTGTGGACCAGGTGCGTCTGGAAGTAGCCCTTGATCCAGCGGCTGCGCTGGCGCACCCAGTTGCCGACGCGGCTGTTGGCTTCCTCCCACGTCGTCGAGTCCAGCACTTCGGTGCGGTACTTGCGGCGCGCCAGGCGCATGCCCAGGTCGCAGTCCTCGGTGACGTTAAACGGATCCCAGCCGCCCAGGTCCTTGATCACCGACGTCTTGAAGTGGTTGCTGGTGCCGCCCAGCGGGATGGGGATACGCAAAGCGTGCAAGCCGGGCAGAAAGAGGTCGAACCAGTTGGTGTACTCGAGCGTGAAGAAGCGCGTCAGCGCGTTCTGCTTCGCGTTGAAGTAGTTGAGTTTCGCCTGCAGGCAGGCGACGTTCTTCCGGCCTTCCTTCTCGAGGCGGCGGAAGGCGGCGACGGCCTTCTTGAGCTGGTCGCCGTCGGGGCGGTCCTCGGCGTCGTAGATCACCAGGTACTCGCCGCGAGCGCGCTCCAGGCCCCAGTTGCAGGCGCGCGGCTTGGTCTTGGGCTCGCCCTTCGGTACCGACTTGCAGACGATGACCTCGAAGCACTTCGGCAGCTTGTCCATGATCTCGCCGATCTTCTGCCGCGTCTCGGGGTCGTCTTCCTCCAGCAGCAGCTTCACGTCGAGCTTGTCCTGCGGGTAGTCGAGTTCCGTCATGTAGCGCGCGATCTTCTGCGCGACCTCGGGTTCCTTGTACATCGGCACCAGGATCGTGTAGACGGGCAGGTCCTCGTCGCGCAGCGCCTTCAACTCGTCGAGCGCGATGCGGTGTTCGTCGGGCCGCCCCAGCGCGGCCTTGAGCAACGCCAGCGCCACCGAGACCAACCGGAAGACGACCATCAGCCCGTACGCGCCGCACAGCGCGAACGTCAGCACCGTGTAGCAGACCTTGTAGTCGTGCGCGTAGAAGACCAGCAACGCGAGCGCGAAGAGCAGGTAGAACGCGATCTGCGGCACCGTCATCGGCAGAAACAGCCGCACCAACCGGTAGCAGTGCGCCGCGCAGACCGGTTCGTGCTCGCGCAGAAACTGCGCGGTGTGGCGGTCGGAGAAGTCTTCCGGTTTCGGCCCGATGATCCACGCCCCCGCCGGAAACCCGGCGTCTGGCAGCCTTGAAAACCTGCGCTAAGTACCTAATTATCAAACACTTGCGGCTTGGTCCAGTCACTCTTTGCCCGGCCCGAAAGCGCCCCTTGAAGGCATAGGAATAGAGACGGCCGCCGCGCCGCGGAGGTTGCACAAAAGGCGCGGATTTCGAGGGTT
>JADLDQ010000488.1 GCA_020846575.1 Burkholderiales bacterium | reverse complement strand
GTTCCAGATGCCGGGCGACGGACCCATGCCCTTCTCGACGTTCTCCTCGCCGTCCAGGTCGTTGGCGACAAAGGTGAAGCCGAACTTGAACCCCGCCTCGGGCTTCATGCTCAGGTAATCCAGCGCGATGGACATCTCGTAATTCGTCGTCTTCGCGGCCTCGTCGCGCGTGACATTGCAGACGATGGACTCCTCGGGCAGCGCGACCATCAGGAACTTGGAGCGCACCACCCAGCTCCAGGTCAGCGGCTGGCCCTTGTCGTTCTTCGCCAAGCCCAGCTCGAAGTCATTGCCCAGGAAGCGCGATTTGTCGTCGCGTTCCATGTCGAAAGCGAACTGCATGCTGTCGCCGTTCCAGAGGTTGCCCGCCAGTTCCTGCGGGTTCTTATGGACGTTGTCCTTCACCGCGGCGGCGAGGTAGAGCTTCTTGTCGTCGTAACCGCCCCAGAAGGTGGCGCTGAGGTCGTCCGGGCCGTTCCAGTCGCTGCGTTTGAAGGCCTTGCGCCGGTCGTCCTCGCCGGCCAGGAAGATGTCGGCCCAGCTGTCCAGGTGCAGGCCGTCGGCCTTGGCCCAGTCGGCGAGGTCGCCGTCCACGGCGGGCGCCTTCGACAGGCGCGCGAAGTGGATCGTGCGCTTCTGGGTCTTCGCCGCCTCCTTGCGGTAGTTGCTGAAGCGCTCAAAGGCCGACTGGAAGACCTGCTCGTCGAGCCCCTCCAGCGCCAAGACCAGCGCCATCTCCTTCGCCGCCGCAGCGGGGTCGCTGCGTTCGTAGTGCAACTGCGCCAGGCGCATGCGCAGGTCGGCGTTCTTGGGCTCCTTCTGGACCTGGGCCTGCAGGGCTTCCAGTTCCACGCGCGCGCGGTCGGGGTCCTCGACGACCGCGCCGAGCACCTGGTTGCCGTCGACGATCGCGACGCCGCCGTCGAAGAGCACCAGGCCGCCGCCCTGGCGCGTGGAGAAGTTCTGGCACCACGTCCGTTTGCCGGACTTGCGGTCCAGCAGCGTGGCCATAGTCGCCGAGGCGTTCTGGCTGTCGAAGGCCTTCTGGCGCACCAGCAGGTGGCCCTTGGCGAGGCTCTCGCCGGCGTCCATCGGCGCACCGGAGGTCTCGCCCATCCAGTTCATCTTGCCGCTCTTGGCATGGTAGGCGACGATCTCGCCCTTGGCGCCGCTGGTCGAAGCGAGAAAGACGTCCGCGCCGTCGGCGATCAGCCCCGCGAAACGCCCCTGCAGGTGCGGGCCGGCCTTCCAGCGCACGACCTCTTCCTGCGCGACGGCGTCCGGGGAGCAGACCACCAGTTCGAGCGTGTTCAGGACGGCCATCACGCCCGCGTGGTCTGCGTAAAGGTGCACGGGCTG
>JADLDQ010000487.1 GCA_020846575.1 Burkholderiales bacterium | reverse complement strand
TCGGAACGGCGCGCGGCCGAGGCTTACTTGAAGACCGACAACCTGGCAGCGTTCTGCCAGGCGCTGTTCAACCTGAACGAATTCGTCTACCGGCAATGAGCAAACGTTTCTATTCGCGGCGTCAACTTTTGCAAACGCTCGGCGGCGGGCTGGCGGGCGTGGCCTTTAACGATCTGCTTGCGCGCTCGAAGAAAGCTCCGCACTTTGCGCCGAAAGCGAGAGCGGTGATTTCGATCTTCTGCTACGGCGGCGCCAGCCACATCGACACGTTCGACCCCAAGCCCGAACTGATGCGGCGGCAGGGCGAAGCCCTGAGCGGCGTCGGTGAGGTGGTGCCTTCGCAGGGCCATCCCGGCGGGCTGATGCCGTCGCCCTGGAAGTTTGCGAAACACGGCGAAAGCGGCATCGAAGTCTCCGAGCTGTTTCCGCATGTTGCGCGGCACGTCGACAAGCTCGCTGTGATCCGCTCGATGCATTGCATCAGCAACGATCACGGACCCGCGCTGTTCCAGATGAACACCGGCACCATTCTTGCCGGGCATCCGAGCGTCGGCAGTTGGGTGACTTACGGGCTTGGCACGGAGAATGAGAATCTGCCCGGCTACGTCGTGTTTACGGATCATCGCGGCGGGCCGATCAACGGCGCTCCGAATTGGGGCAGTGGCTATATGCCCGCGGCGTATCAGGGCACGCCGTTTCGCCCGAGCAAGGATCCGATTGTCGATCTGCGGCCGGCCGACGGGCGGTCGCCGGAAGAGCAGCGGCGGTGGCTCGATCTGCTTGCCAAGCTCAACGAGCAGCATCTGGAGCGCAATCCGCTCGACAGCGAGTTATCGGCGCGCATCCAATCGTACGAACTCGCGTTCCGCATGCAGACGTCGGCCAAGGAGGCGATCGACATTGGCGCGGAGCCCGAGTCGATCCGCAAGCTGTACGGCCTCGACGAGCAGCCGACCGATTACTTCGGACGCCAGGCTCTGATGGCGCGCCGGCTGGTGGAACGCGGCGTCCGGTTTGTTCAGCTCTACACGGGCGGCGGAAACTTCGAGCCGAGCTGGGACGCGCATTTCGACCTGAAGGGCAACCACGGGCTGCACGCCGCGGAGACCGATAGGCCGATCGCCGCTCTCCTGACCGACTTAGGAAGCCGCGGGTTGCTCGATTCCACGTTGATCCTGTGGCACGGCGAGTTCGGACGACTGCCGATTTCGCAGCGCATGGACGGTCGCGACCACAACCCGTACGGCTTCTCGGTGTGGCTTGCGGGCGCCGGTGTGAAGGGCGGGACCGTGGTGGGCGCCACGGACGCATTCGGCTATCGCGCGGTGGAGAACAAGAAGTCGGTCTACGACATGCACGCGACGATCCTGCACCTGCTCGGGCTCGACCACGAGAAGCTGACCTACTACTT
>JADLDQ010000264.1 GCA_020846575.1 Burkholderiales bacterium | reverse complement strand
TGCTGGAGACGGTCAAGTCGCTGCAGATGTAGTAGTAAACCCGCCGACAGTCTCAACTGTGGCGGCGAAGGCGAGCGAACAGTTCCTCTGCAGACATGGTCTCGCCCCGGTCGGCCTCGGCCATGGACTCCAGCAATTCCGCCTCTTCCTCGGGAGAAAGCATGACCGCTTCCTCGGTTTCCCGGGTGAGCACGGTAACTTCCTCATCTTCGTTGAGCGTGAGTCCGTCGACGACGACCTTGCCGCCGACAACTTTACCCGTCGCTACCTTCATGGCTGGAAGAATATTCCGATAACTGGTGGGCGGTACTGGGATCGAACCAGTGGCCCCTGCTGTGTGAGAGCAGTGCTCTACCGCTGAGCTAACCGCCCGTTTTTCACGGGACACGGATTCTACGCGGGAGTGCGCGCGCCGGGCAAGGCGCGGGCCTATAATCCCCGCTCAGGCCGGTTGCCAGGGGAGCCCGGCGATGGCGGAACTCACAAAACTCGGGCGGTACCAGCTCAAGCGCGTCCTTGGCCGCGGCGCGATGGGCGTGGTCTACGAAGGCCACGACCCGACGCTGAACCGGCACGTCGCGGTCAAGACCATCCTCAAAAGCGTGGCGATCGACGCCGGGACGTCCGCCGCGTATTCCGCGCGGTTCGTGCGCGAGGCGCAGGCGGTGGCGCGGCTCAACCACCCGCACATCGTGCAGGTGCACGACTTCGGCGAGCAGGACGAGGTCGCCTACCTGGTCATGGAGTTCATCGAGGGGCGCGAGCTGCGCTCGTTTTTCGAGGGCGGCGAGCGGTTCGAGCCGGCCGAGGCGGTGCGCATCATGAGCGAGCTGCTCGACGCGCTGCACTTCGCCCACGAGCGCGGGGTGATCCACCGCGACGTGAAGCCCGCCAACGTGATGCTCGATGCGCAGCGGCGCGTGAAGCTCGCCGATTTCGGCGTGGCGCGCATCCAGGAGGGCGAGCGCTCGACCGCCGGCACCATGGTCGGCACGCCCGCGTTCATGTCGCCCGAGCAGATCCAGGGCCTGAAGGTGGACCGGCGCACCGACATCTTCTCGGCGGGGACGATCCTGTACCAGCTGCTCACGGGCGAGCAGCCGTTCAAGGGCGAAGGCGCCTGGACGGTGGCGAAGAAGATCATGCAGGACGAGCCGCCCGCGCCATCCTCGATGGTGAAGAGCGTGCCGCCCGCGTTCGACGCGATCGTCGACCGCGCGCTGGCGAAAAACCCGTCGCTGCGCTTCGCGAGCGCGAAGGAATTCGCCGCGGCGCTGCGCGGCGCCGAGTCGGGGGGCGCGGAAGGGGCGGGCGATGCATCGGCCCGCGGCCGGCCCGAGGCGGCGGGGCGCGGCAGCGAGGCGGAGGTCGAGTTCTGGCGCTCGATCCAGAACAGCAGCGACCCGGCCGAGTTCGAGAGCTACCTGCAGGAGTTCCCGCAGGGGACGTACGCGCGCCTGGCGCAGATCAAGCTGGCCAAGCTGCGCGAGCCGCTCGAGGCGGCGCGCAAGGCCGCCGAGGAAAAGGCGCGACTCGAGTCGGAGGAAAGGGAGAAACGGGAGACGGCAGAGAAATCGAAGCGGGAGGCGGCGGAAAGGGCGAAGCGCGAGGCGGAAGAGAAGGCGCGCCGCGAAGCCGAGGAGAAGGCGCGGCGCGAAGCGGCAGCGAAGGCGAAGCGCGAGGCCGAGGACAAGGCGAGGCGCGAGGCGGAGGAGAAGCTCCGGCAGGCGCAGGCGCTGGCGCGGCAGAAGCAGCAGGAGGAGGCGGCTGCGAAGGCGCGCGCGAAGGCGCAGGCCGACGAGGATGCGACCGTGGCGATCGCCAGCGGCCGCGCGGGCGCAGCGCCGGAAGACGAGCGCAAGCGCCCGTATGCGTTGCCGGCCGCGATCGGCGCCGCGGTCGTCGTCGCGGCGATCGGCGGCTACCTCGCCCTGGGCCGCAAGCCCGCGCCCGCACCGGTCGCCGAGGCGCCCGCCCCGGCCAAGGCCGAAGCGCCGGCCCCGGCCGCGCCGCCCAAGCCCGAGATCACGGCGGCCGACATCGAGAAGATCAGGAAGGAGACCGAGGAGCGCATCCGGCGCGAGTACGCGGACAAGTCGGCCGCGGAGCAGGCGGCGCTGGTGAAGGCCGCGGCGGAGAAGGCGGCCCAGGAAAAGCTGGCGGTGATGAAGGCCGCCGCCGAGAAGGCGGCTGCGGACAAGGCTGCGGCTGACAAGGCGCTCGCGGAGAAGCTCGCGACCGCGAAATCGGCAAGCGAACGGGCCGCGCTGGAAAAGGCGGCGGCGGAGAAGGCCGCGGCCGAGAAGCTCGCCGCGCAAAGGGCCGCTGCGGAAACTGCCGCCGCCGAGAAGCTCGCGGCAGAAAGGGCGGGAGCGGAGAAGGCTGCCGCCGTGAAAGCGGCTGCCGCAGCAGCCAGGCCCGGCTGGCCGAGCGTGGGAGATCGCTGGGTGTACGAGGCGCGCGACCTGGAGCGCGGGGACCGCAGGCAGGTAACCGTGGAGATCCAGAGTGTAGGCGCCTCCGGCATTCGCGACCTGACGAGGGTCCAAGGCGGGGCGGCGACGGCATGGACCCACACTGCGGCCCCGCAGCTGGTGGGCATTGCGCCGGGATTGGCCGCGTTCCTGCCGTACCTGCGCGCGTTTCAGGAGATTAGGGCGGGCGATCGCTGGGCCAGCGTCGAAAACATACAGCTGTGGGATTGCGGCGCGATCGTCACTTGCAGCGCAACCGCACGCGTCGTCGGCATGGAGAAGGTGTCCGTCAAGGCAGGAACTTTCGAGACATGGAGAATTGCCGTCGACCTCGGTGTAATAGGGCAGCGGGGGCCAAGGACCGCACCTGTGATCTACTGGTACGCAGAAAGCGTCAAACGCATCGTGAAGTACCAGTTCCGCCAGGATCTCGAGATCGGCAGCGCAGGGATGATGTGGACACAGCCAAGCATAGATTTGGAGCTCGTTTCCCACACGCCGGCGAGCGGGCGATCGGCAAGCCCGCCCGCGGAGTCGGCGAATGTCGAGAAGGCACCGGCGGTCGCCACCGATGCGCAGCTGGAGCGCTTCATTCAGCGAGTGGGGCGCGACAAGGTGATGCGGCAGGAGCCTCCGCTGGTGCCGGGCGGGATGCGGCACGGCGAGGTGGCGTACGTCAACGACGGCCGCTGCCCCGCGGGCAGGATCCGCGAAGTGACCCAGGTAGGAGGGATTACAAGCGGAACCTTCCAGTCCGCAGGCGAGCGTACGAGCCGCTGCATCCCGATGGAGTAACGGAGCGCGGGCGATGGCGGAACTCACAAAACTCGGGCGCTACCAGCTCAGGCGCGTCCTCGGCAGGGGCGCGATGGGCGTCGTCTACGAGGGCCTGGATCCCTCGCTGCACCGGCGCGTGGCGGTGAAGACGATCCTCAAGAACGCGGCGATCGACGAGGAGACCGGGCGCGCCTACGGCGCGCGCTTCACGCTGGAGGCGAAGGCGGCGGCGCGGCTCAACCATCCGAACATCGTGCAGGTCTACGACTTCAGCATCGAGGGCGAGGTCGCGTACCTGGTGATGGAGTTTATCGAGGGGCGCGAATTGCGCTCCTTCTTCGAGGCGGGCGAGCGCTTCGAGCCGGCCGAGGCGGTGCGGATCATGAGCGAGCTGCTCGATGCGCTCGACTTCGCGCACGAAGCGGGGGTCATCCACCGCAACGTCAAGCCCGCCAACGTGATGCTCGATGCGCGCCGGCGCGCGAAGCTCGCCGATTTCGGCGTCGCTCGATTGCAGGACAGCGAGCGCTCGGCGGCAGGCACCATGGTCGGCACGCCGGCGTTCATGTCCCCGGAGCAGATCTCGGGCGGCAAAATCGACCGGAGGACCGACATCTTTTCGGCCGGGGTGGTGCTCTACCAGCTGCTCACGGGCGAGCAGCCGTTCACGGGCGA
>JADLDQ010000263.1 GCA_020846575.1 Burkholderiales bacterium | reverse complement strand
TCCATGAGCAACGTCGTCGTCACCCCGCACCAGGCCACGCGCGCGATCGAGTCGCTGGACAATGCCAAGAAGTTCGTCGTCGAGAACATCTCGCGGCTGGCGCGCGGGGAGCCGATCGAGTCGATCGTCGAACCGGTATAGCCGGCCTGCGTCGCCGCGGTGCTGGTTTACAACGGTCGCGAGGCCGTGCGTCCAGGGCGGCAAGCTGTTCGCCATTCCCCTGGGCCTGTTGCTGGCGTAGCGGTGCAAGGCGCTGCCAGCGTGCGGCTCCCCGTGTCGGCCAGCAGCGTTAGCCACGATACCGATAGCGTCGCGCATCATTCAGCGCATATCCCGTTTCCCCGTCACCCCCATGCGGCCGATCGCAGTACGCCGTTTGCGAGGGCAGCACCGCCGCAGGATCACTCACGCCCACGGCCGGCGCGCGCGCGGCTGGAATCGCGCACAGAGATCGCGGCCGCCATCGCGTAGCACCATCGCGTAGCACCATCGCGTAGCATCATCGCGTACCACCATCCCGGGGCGACGCATGGTTTTCTCGAAAAGTCCGTCGAAGACGGTCCCGTCGGTTTCGCCGCCGGGCTGACTTCCCGGCCGGTGACACCGGCATTCGTCGCCGCCGCCCTGCCCGCACGCCGAAACCGCGCGCCGCTCAGAATTCGGCCTTGCGCTTCCTCAGGAAGGCCTCGATGCCGTGGGCGGAGTCGGTGGAAGTGAGAGTCACCGCCTGCGCGAGGCTCTCGACGAACAGTCCGTCGGGGGCCGACATGTCGCCGATGCGCGCCAGCGCCTGGAGCATCATGTAGTTGGAGATCGGCGCGTTGCCCGCGACCTCCTCGGCGAGATCCAACGCCTTGGCGAGCGACTTTCCGGGCTCCACCACGTAGTGGGCGAGACCGAGGCGATAGCCTTCCTCGGCGTCGTAGCGCCGGCCGGTGAGCATCATCTCGGTGATGCGCCCCACGCCGATGATCCGGGCGACGCGCACGCTGCCGCCGCTGCCGAGGAAGATGCCGCGGCGCCCCTCGGGAAGCTGGTAGAACACCGTGGGGTCCGAGACACGGATGTGGGTGGCGGCCGCCATCTCCAGCCCCCCGCCGATCACCGCGCCCTGCATGGCGGTGATGGTGGGACGGCCGCCGTACTGAAGCAGATCGAGCACCTGCTGGGCGCGGCGCGACTTCAGCACGCTGTAGAAGGGTTCGGTCCCCTTGTGCTCGGCGAGGTCGAGTCCCGCGCAGAAGTGCGGGCCGTTGCCGGCGATAACCACGCAGCGCACCTCGGCAGGCAGGCCCTCCAGCGCATTGGCGAGCGCCTCGTAGGAGGCTTCCAGGATCGCGTTGCGCTTGGCCGGACGATTGAGCGTCAGCAGCGCGATGCGCCCCCGGAGCTCGGTGAGCAGGATGGGATCGCGGCTGGATGGCGTTTCTTCGGACATGGATAGGGACTCCGGGCGACCGGCTATTCCTGCGGGATTCCGGCCGCCTTGACGATCTTCTGCGTGCGCTCGAGGCTCTCCCGGAGCGCGACCCCGAGTTCCTCGGGGGCGCCCAGGGTGATGATGAATCCGAGGGCATCGATCTTGTCGCGCAGGTCCGGCGCGCTCGCCGCCTTGCCGATCTCCGCATTCAGGCGCTGCACGACGGGCTGCGGCATCTTCGCCGGTCCGAAGAAACCGTTCCATCCCGGCGGCGGGGTGTATCCCGGCACGCCCTCGCCGAGCGTCGGAATGTCCTTGATACGGGCGAAGCGCTTGGTGTTGTTGACCGCGACGATGCGAAGCTTACCCGCCAGGTGATGCTGGTACACGGTGCCGAAGACCGCGAAGCCCACGGGCAGGCGGTTCGCGATCACCTCCACCGCGACCTGGGCGGGATCCTTGTAGGGCACGTGAGCGAGCTTGATACCGGTGACGCTCTGCAGCAGTTCGGCCGAGAGGTGGTGGGTAGTGCCCACGCCGGAAGTACCGTAGAACACCTTTCCCGGATTCGCGCGCGCCCGCTCCACGAGGTCCCGGGCGCTCACGATGCCCGATTCCGTGCTTGCGACGAGCACCAGCACCGCCTCGCTCAGCATCGCGATGGGCGTGAAGTCCCTGACCGGGTCGTAGGGGGTGTTCTTCACCAGGATCGGGCGATACACCTGGGAGTTGGTCGCCGCGTACAGGATGGTGTAGCCATCCGGTGCGGCGCGCGCGACGGTGCTCGCGGCGATGGACCCTGTCGCGGCCGGCTGCGGGTCGATCAGCACCGGCTGCCCCATGGCATCGGACATCTTCTGGCCGATCAGCCGCGCCAGCGCCTCCCCGCCGCCACCGAGGGCCAGGATGGCCCGGATCGGCTTGGAGGGATAGGGCTGGGCAAAGGCCTGCATCGAGACGGCCGCCCCGCAGCAAAGGGCCGCGCACAGGTCGCGCATGTTCGGTGTCTTCATCTGCACGCTCCGTTGGCTGGAGGGAGAGCGCGGCTTTCCCGAAGGTCTGGGGAGCGCGGGAGGCGCGCAGCCCCTCGCTCCTCGTGACGCAGGTCTGGGATCGACGAGCCGCAAGAATACCCTACGCGCCCGCGCCGGGCACGACCGTCACTGCCCGAGATCCTGTTGCGGCCGCAATCGGTGCGGCGCGCACCGGATCGCACCGCTTCCGATAAGATCGTACGCTCTCCCGTCCGCGCGCCTGCCCATGCCGCTGTCCCGATTCAAGGTGCTCGACCTCACGCGCGCGCGCGCCGGCCCGACCTGCGCGCGCATCTTCGCCGACTGGGGCGCGCGGGTGATCAAGGTCGAGGGCCCGGAGGACGGCATCACCGGCGCGCGCCACGAATCGGACTTCCAGAACCTGCATCGCAACAAGCGCAGCATCACGCTCAACCTGAAGGACCCGGAGGGTCGCGACATTCTGCTGGCGATGGCGCGGGACGCCGATGTGCTGATCGAGAACTATCGCCCGGCCGTCAAGCACCGCTTGGGGATCGACTACGAGGCGCTGCGGGCCGTCAATGCGCAGCTGGTCTATGCGAGCATCTCCGGATTC
>JADLDQ010000262.1 GCA_020846575.1 Burkholderiales bacterium | reverse complement strand
TCCTGCGCACCACCGGCCAGCGCGTGCTCGGCTGGTTCAACCGCACACCCCAGACGGTGATCACACGCCGCATCCTCGCAGAGGACGGCTTCCTGTTCGATTCTCAGGCGGTCAACGACGCCCTCCCCTCCTTTCAGGAAGTCGCCGGCCGGCCTTTCCTCATCGTTCCCTACACCATCGACTGCAACGACGTGCGCTACTGGCGCGGCACGCTCGGCACCGGCCGCGAGTTCGAGACCTACTGCATCGACTCTTTCGACACGCTCTACCGCGAGAGTGCGCGAACGCCGCGAATGATGTCGGTGGGCCTGCACCCGAAGATCATCGGCCGCCCCGGGCGCATCGGCGGCCTCGAACGCTTCCTCGCCTACGTCCGCCAGTTCCCGGACG
The DNA here is from genome assembly GCA_020846575.1 of Burkholderiales bacterium. GTDB lineage: Bacteria > Pseudomonadota > Gammaproteobacteria > Burkholderiales > SG8-39 > JADLDQ01. The sequence continues at coordinate 2,966 of JADLDQ010000262.1, read as the reverse complement.
TGTGGCTTGCATCGCGCACGAACATCGCGCGCTTCTGGTGCGAGCGTTTCGCGCCGGCCGACACCTGGAACTGGCCGCCCGCGGGCTGATCGCCCACGCTGAGGTGCAGCCCGCGTGTTCAGTCCTCGACCTTCACGCCGGCGTCGCGAACCACACGACGCCACTTTTCGATCTCGTTCCGGATGAAGGTGGGATAGACCACCCGCGGAATCGGCTTAGTCGAAAAGCCCAGTGCGTCGAGCCGGTCGCGCATCTCGGCAGATTCCGCGATGCGGACGAGTTCGCGCTCCAGCTTGTCGAGAATGGCGGCCGGCGTCTTCACCGGCGCCACGAGACCCTGCCGGCCGATCGCCTCGAATCCCGGATAGCCCGCCTCGGCGACGGTCGGGATCTCCGGCGCGAACTTCTGCCGCTCCAGCGAGGTCACCGCGATCCCGCGCACGTCATGGTAGTTGTCGCCTCCGTCAAGCAGCCAGCGATCGTGTATCCGCCGCGCTGACCTGGGCCGTGACGATTGAGTCCCGCTCAGGGTTCAGACTCACTGCGACGAGTGGCGACCAGTCGCGGGTGTTGCCGCTCCAGCGAGCAGGGTAGCGTGCGCGGGCTTTGCGCTACAACGCATGGCGCGCCGCCAGGATCGCATGGTCGTCCCCGCCGAGCCGAATCGCTGGATGAGCGTGAGGCTGCCTGCGTCGGCGGCGGTGCGCTTCAGTCCCGCCTGGCTGAGTAGAAACCCCGTGATCACCCGGTACCGGCTCTGCCTCCGCAGCGCTCCGCTTCTCACAGGGGAACTGCACGAGGTGTTCGTGCCGGTCGTGGCTCTCGCGCCGTGCACGGCGTCCTCGACGGACAAGACAGAGCCCAATCCCGCGCCCCTTTGGAAGTGGCGGCACCAGATTCGACGTGGCACCCGCGCGTTTCGATGCCCGTGAAGGTCAAGCACGCTCGCACTTTCTCCGAAAGGCTGCGTCGATTCGGCGCGATTGGACACGCCTGGTGTAGCGGCGTAGAGCGGGCGTCACCGCCTGCTGCGACGCCAACGGATCCTCCGCATCCGTGTCCGCCAGGTAGGTCATGCCCTGCTCCTCGAACAGATGGACTGTGCGCGTGAGCAGCTTCATCAGCCGTGCAACGATCTGGTCGAGCAGGCCCGCGAGCTCATCGCCTGTGGGCGCGCGCGCCTCATCGAAGATGGGTTCGCCCTCGGCGCGCCGATACACCCCGTCGAGCACCAGGCAGTGGAGGCGAATGTTGAGATTCCCCGCCGAGCCGAATCGCTGGATGAGCGTGACGCTGCCTGCGTCGGCGGCGGTGCGCTTCAGTCCCCACTGGCTGAGCAGAAACCCCGTGATGACCCGGTGCACGATGCCAAGCACCGGTGTGAGGAGCTCGGGGTGCGCCGCAAGCAGGAGGCGCAGCCGGATCGGAAACGACAACACCCACCGCCTGACCGGCACCCGCGGTATGACGCGATCGACCAGGTAGGCCGCCGTCTCGGCCATGCGCCTTGCCCCACACGAGGGGCAAAACCACCGTCGCTTGCACGAGAACGCGACCAGCTTCTCGTGCGCACACTCGTTGCAGCGCACACCCAGGAAGCCGTGGGCGAGGATGCCACACTGCAGATACGCCTCGAACTCGTCCTGGACGAACTGCGGCAGGCCCGAGCCTGTTTGCGCCTCGACCACGGCGAGGAAGGTCGCGAGCTCTTCCTGCACGGAATCGCTGCGAGGAGGAAGGCTCGGAGTGTAACCTCTCGCACGCACGTCCGACGATGCCGCCCCGCGTTTCTTGACCCCTCTTGTGCGCGCTCGTTACCATCAACGCACTTCGCACACGCTCGCCCCCCATGACCAGACTCCCCGTCACCGACGAAATCGTGAACCCCGCGCTCGCCGACACCTACGCGCAGATCAAGGCCACGCGCGGCTTCGTGTCCAACGCCTTCCGCTCGCTGTCGCACGCGCCCGGCGGCCTGCAGCCGCTGTCCCGATGGGGCCAATACGTGAAGTACGAGACCGACCTGCCCGAGCGCCTGCGCGAACTGGCGATCCTGTGCGCCGCGCGCGGCGTCGCGTACGCCTGGACCCACCACAGCACGCTGGCCCTGCAGACGGGCATTCCCCAGTCCGCCGTGGACGACATCGGCGCGGGCCGCGTGCCGGCGGCGCTGCCGCCCAACGAGCAGGCGATCGCGCGCTTCATCACGGAGATGTTCCTGCCCGAATCGGTGAGCGATGCCACGTTTGCCGAGATGACGCGCCATTTCAGCCCCCGCCAGATCACGGATGTCGCGATGTCCGCCGGCTACTACCGTGCCTTCGGCGCGATGGCCACCGCCCTCGGCGCGGAGATCGAATCGCCCGACATCCTGCGCCTCGAGAAGGACTGGCAGAAATCCAAGGCCGGACTCTGAGGGCGCCCCCCTCGCCTATGAAGTTTCGAGTTGCGCGACGCCGGCCTGCAGTTCGCCGCGCGCCAGCTGTTTCACCCGGTCGGTCACAGTCACGTGCGTCGGCGTCGCGACGCCCGCCTCGGCCGCGCGCCGCGCCACATTGCCGTTCATGAAGTCGATCTCGGGCCATCGGCCCTCGGCGATGTCCTGCGCCGTGCCCGACCAGCCGCCTTCCGGCCAGCGCCGCGCCCCTTCCGGCATCGGCGCCTCACCCGCTCGGAAGGCATCGGCCTCTCCCGCCGCCGCCGCCATCCACTGCGCCGCCGGCAGGCCGCGGATCGGTTCCAACCGGTAGCCCAGTGCCTCCCCGACGCGGATCGCCTCGCCCGCCAGCCGGATCATCACGCGCCGCACAGCGGCGTTCTCGAAGACGTCCTTCGGGTTGCCCCCCGCGTCAGAATAGTTGTCGCTCCGATAAGATCCGTAACCCTGGGGGCGACAAGGACGTGAGATGGCGAGGTATGGACAGGCATTCAAGGACCGGGCACTGGCGCGGTTGCTGCCGCCGGAG
>JADLDQ010000261.1 GCA_020846575.1 Burkholderiales bacterium | reverse complement strand
GGAAGCGGCAGACCCGCTGCGGCGGGCTTCGCCCGTGCCGGACGAGGCCGGCATCTCAACGGGGCCGCAGCAGCCGCCCGAGCAGCAGTTCGTACACGCGCGAGAGCGGCTCGCTGTCGGCGAGCGGAACGTACTCGTTCAGCTTGTGTATGGATTCGTTGAGCGGTCCGAACTCGACGATCTCGCGAGCCACCGCGACGATGAAGCGGCCGTCCGAGGTGCCGCCCGAGGTGCTCACCGCCGGATCGACGCCGGTCACTTCCCGGATCGCCGCGCGCGCGGCCTCCAGCAGCCTGCCGCGCGGGGTCATGTAGGGCACCGCGGAGACGGTCCACTGCAGTTCGTACTCCAGGCCGTGGCGGTCGAGCAATTCGTGCACGCGGCGCTTCAGCGTCTCCGGCGGGGTCGCGGCGCCGAAGCGGAAGTTGAACTGCACCGACACCTCCGCCGGGATGACGTTGCTCGCTCCGGTCCCACCGTGGATGTTGGAGGCCTGCCAGGTGGTGGGCGGGAAGTCCTCGTCGCCTTCGTCCCATCGAATCGCGGCCAATTCCGCGAGCGCCGGCGCTGCCTGGTGAATCGGGTTGCGCGCGAGGTGCGGATAGGCGACGTGCCCCTGGATGCCGTGCACGCGCAGCGTGCCGCTGAGCGAGCCCCGCCGCCCGTTCTTCAGGGTGTCGCCGAAACGTTGCTCGCAGGTCGGTTCGCCGACGATGCAGTAGTCGAGCGATTCGCCCCGCGCGGCGAGCGCTTCCACGATCCGCGCGGTGCCGTCCACCGCGTCGGCCTCCTCGTCCGAGGTGATCATCAGGACGATCGTACCGGGGTGCTCGGGGTGCGCGCCGACGAAGCGCTCGATAGCGGTCACGAAGGCGGCGATGGAGGTTTTCATGTCGGCCGCGCCGCGACCGTACAGGCGGCCGTCGCGCTCGAAGGGAGAGAACGGATCGTGGAGCCACTGGGTGAGGGGCCCCGGAGGAACGACGTCGGTGTGTCCGGCGAAACACACGCCGGGAGCGCCCGCTCCGCGGCGCGCCAGCAGGTTGAGCACGTTGCCGCGCGGCATGTGTTCGACAGTGAACCCGCAGGCGCGCAGTCTCCCGGCGATGATTTCCTGGCAGCCGCCGTCTTCGGGCGAGACCGAACGGCAGGCGATCAACTGTTTCGCCAGGGCGAGGGTGTCGGCTCCCGCGTCGCCGGGGGCGTTCATCCGGTGGGCCGGCCGCCGGTGCACCGCGCGCAGCCGGCCGTCGCCGGCCGCGAAGGCGCGAGGCGCGGGCCGAGTCGCGCCCGCGCGGGCACCTCAAGCCTCCGAGAGGTCGAGTTTGATGTCCGAGAAGGACGTGGTGCCGCCCGTCCCGCCCGGCACCGGCGGCGGCTCGGCGGACTCGATGGCCGGCTGGATCTTGCGCAGCGCGCCGCCCGCCTCGGTGTTGTTGATCAGCCACAACAGGTTGGTGGGCGAGTCGGAGTTCGCCATCGCCTCTTCCTGAGAGATGAGCTGTTCCTGGAGCATCTTGAAGAGCGTCTGCTCGAAGGTCTGGGAGCCGGGAGACAGGCTCTTCTCCATCGCCTCCTTGATCTCGCTGATCTCCCCCTTGCCGATCAGCTCCGAGATGTAACGCGTGGACAGCAGCACTTCCACCGCCGCCGCGCGCGTATTGCGCAGGTTTCGAACCAGCCGCTGGGAGATGATGCAGCGCAGCGTCGCGGAGAGGTCCTCGAGCAGCGCGGGCCGGTTCTCCAGCGGGTAGAAGCTGATGATCCGGTTCAGGGCGTGGTAGCTGTTGTTCGCGTGCAGGGTGGCCAGACACAGGTGCCCGGACTGCGCGTACTGGATCGCGGCGGTCATCGTGTCCCGGTCGCGAACCTCTCCGATCATGATGCAGTCCGGTGCCTGGCGCAGCGCGTTCTTCAGCGCGATGCGGAAGTCGAGCGTGTCCCCGCCCACCTCGCGCTGGTTGACGATGCTCTTCTTGTTCATGAATACGTATTCGACCGGGTCCTCGATGGTGAGGATGTGTCCGGTCTTCTGCTCGTTGCGGTAGTCGAGCATGGCCGCGAGCGTGGTGGACTTTCCGGACCCGGTGGCGCCGACCATCAGCACCAGCCCGCGCTTTTCCATGATCACTTCCTTGAGCACCGCCGGCAGTCCCAGGGTATCGAAGGCCGGAATCAGCTTCGGAATGTAGCGCACCACCACCGCGGGGCCGCCCTTCTGCCGGAAGGCGCTGATGCGGAAGGTGCCGGTGCCGGGCATGGTGTACGAGGTGTTCAGTTCGAGCGTGTCCTCGTAGGTCTGCTTCTGCTTGTCGCTGATCACCTCGTGCAGCAGGGTGAGGATGGTGACGCCATCCAGCGACTGCTGGTTGACGGGCATCGCCACGCCGTTGATCTTGATATTGATCGGCGCGCCGATGGAAAGGAAGATGTCCGAGGCGCTCTTGTCGGCCATCAGTTGGAAAAGTCTCTGCATCGCCGCCACGCTCGCCTCCTCTGCTCTCGCCGTCGCTCCCGGCAGGTCGCGCCCGGGGTGCCGCGCTCAGTCGCCTCGCAGCAGTTCGTTGATGGCGGTCTTCGCCCGGGTTCCGGCGTCGACCCGCTTGACGATCACGGCGCAGTATAGGCCGTAGCGTCCGTCCGCCGAAGGCAGCGTGCCGGGTACCACCACCGAGCCGGCCGGCACCCGGCCGTAGATCACCGTCTGGTTTGCGCGATCGTAGATACGGGTGCTCGAACCGATGTACACGCCCATGGAGATCACCGAGTTCTCCTCGATGACCACGCCCTCGACGATCTCGGAGCGGGCGCCGATGAAGCAGTTGTCCTCGATGATGGTGGGGCTCGCCTGGAGCGGCTCGAGCACGCCGCCGATGCCCACGCCGCCCGACAGATGCACGTTGCGCCCGATCTGCGCGCACGAACCGACGGTCGCCCAGGTGTCCACCATGGTGCCTTCGTCGACGTAGGCGCCGATATTCACGTAAGAGGGCATCAGCACCACGTTGCGCGCGATGTAGGCGCCCTGGCGTACCACCGCGGGCGGAACCACGCGGAAGCCGCCCCGCGAGAAGCGCTCGCGGTCATAGGAGGCGAACTTGGTCTGGACCTTGTCGAAGTAGCGCAGTTCGCCCGATTCGACCACCCGGTTGTCCTCCAGGCGGAAGGAGAGCAGGACGGCTTTCTTCACCCACTCGTTGGTGATCCAGCCGCCGTCGCGCTTTTGCGCCACGCGCAGCGTCCCCTGGTCGAGGAAGGCGAGGACGCGGGCTACCGCATCGCCGATCCGCGCGGGCGCGGTACCGGGCTGGAGGTTCGCACGCGTCTCCCAGGCCGATTCGATGACAGTCTGCAGTTCTTCCATTGGAGTCAGCTTCGCTTCGAGAATTCGGCAAGCCGCCGCACCGCCTCCACGCATTCATCGAGCGGTGCGACCAGGGCGAGGCGTATGTGCTGCCGGCCGGGATTGACGCCTTGAGCCTCGCGCGCGAGATAAGTGCCGGGGAGGACAGTGACATTATAGGAGGCGTAGAAGTCGCGCGCGAAAGCTTCGTCCGACATCGGCGTTCGCACCCAGAGGTAGAAACCGCCCTCGGGCAGACCCGCGTACAGGGGCGCCTGGATCATCGGCGCCACCGCGCGGAACTTCTGCGCGTAGAGCCTGCGGTTCTCGCGCACGTGCGCCTCGTCGTTCCAGGCGGCGATCGAGGCCGCCTGCACCGGCGGGCTCATCGCGCCGCCCTGATAGGTGCGGTACAGCAGGAACTTCTCGAGCAGTCGGGCGTCGCCGGCGCCGAACCCGGAGCGCATGCCGGGGCAGTTGGAGCGCTTGGAGAGGCTGGAGAACATGATCAGCCGCTCGAAGCCGTCGCGGCCGAGCGCGCGGGCGGCCTGCAGCGCGCCGATCGGCGGCGCCGCCCCGTCGGGGTAGATCTCCGAGTAGCACTCGTCGGAGGCGATCACGAAGCCATGACGCTCGGAGAGTTCGAACAGCACCTTCCAGTCCTCGACCGTCATCACCCGTCCGCTGGGATTCGCCGGCGAGCAGGCATAGAGCAGCTGAACGCGCCGCCACACCGCCTCGGGCACCGCGCCGTAGTCGCCCGCGAAGCCGTTGTCCGCGGTCAGGTTGACGAAGTAGGGCGAGGCGCCCGCCAAGAGCGCCGCGCCCTCGTAAATCTGGTAGAAGGGGTTGGGGCAGACGACCAGCGGGTTCTCGCGGCTCGCGTCGACCAGCAGTTGGGCGATCGCGAACAGGGCCTCGCGGGTGCCGTTGACCGGAAGCACGTGCCGGGCGGGATCGAGGGGTGGCAGACCGTAGCGCCGCGCGAGCCAGCCGCAGATCGCCTCCCGAAGCGCCGCTCCACCGGCCGTGGCCGGATACTGGGAGAGCGATGCGAGCGAGTCGCACAGCGCGCGCCGGATAGGTTCAGGCGTCGGATGCTTGGGCTCGCCGATGTGCAGTGCGATCGGTGCATGGCGTGGATCGGGCCGCACGCCCTCGAACAGCGCTCTGAGCTTCTCGAAGGGGTAGGGTTGCAGGCGCGAGAGGTTCGGGTTCAAGGCGTTTCCGGCGGGATACGTTCCATTCGGAGCGAGTTCAGGCGCGCGCCGGGGTCTCGCCCTCGGTGACGGGCAGCGGGAGCGCACAGGACGGTTTCCAGCCGCGCTTCCTGTGTTCGGCCACCACGGTGGTGAAGATTCCCCCGCGGACGTAGAAGCTCGCGACCAGACGCATGAAGCGCGGCGAGACGGCGGCGACCAGATCGTCGAGGATGCGGTTGGTGACCGCCTCGTGGTAAGCGCCCTGGCTGCGGTAGGACCCGATGTAGAGCTTGAGGCTCTTCAGCTCCACGCACCTGCGCTCGGCCACGTAGTCCAGCGTCAGCGTCGCGAAATCGGGCTGCCCGGTCTTCGGACACAGGCAGGTGAATTCCGGAATGCGCATGTGGATGACGTAGTCGCGCGCGGGCGCGGGATTGGGAAACGTTTCCAGCATGCTGGCGGGTCGGGTGGGACGGGTGGGCACGATACGCTCGAGGCTCCCTTCGCGGAACCGGCCGGAAAAGCGGCGGGGAATTCCGCGAAAGTTGGTATTATATTGGCGTTGATCCCGCATTCCCCAGCAAAGATCCGCCGCGCGTTCGCGGAGTTCGCGGGCGGATTTTCTTTTCGGCGCCGCGCCCGCGTGACGCCGTCGGAGGGACGCGATGCGCGGGTCCGGAGAAAGGCGCTCGAACGCCTCCTGCACGCCATCCTCGGAAAATGCGCCTGACGCAGATCAAGCTTGCCGGTTTCAAGTCATTCGTGGATCCGACGGCGATCCACGTTCCAGGCACGCTGGTGGGGGTCGTGGGCCCCAATGGCTGCGGCAAGTCCAACATCATCGACGCGGTCCGCTGGGTCCTGGGCGAGTCGCGCGCCGCGGCGCTGCGCGGCGAGTCGATGCAGGACGTGATCTTCAACGGCACCAGCGATCGCGAGGCGGTGGCCCGCTGCAGCGTGGAGCTGAGTTTCGACAACGCCCTGGGAAAGGCGGCCGGCATCTGGTCGCAGTACGCCGAAATCTCGGTCCGGCGTATCCTCCAGCGCGACGGGGAGTCGTCCTACTTCATCAACAACACCCACGTGCGCCGGCGCGACGTGCAGGACATCTTTCTCGGGACCGGCCTCGGGCCGCGCGCCTACGCCATCATCGAGCAGGGCATGATCTCCCGGATCATCGAGGCGCGGCCCGAGGATCTGCGGGTTTTCCTGGAGGAGGCGGCGGGAATCTCGAAGTACAAGGAGCGCCGGCGCGAGACCGAGCACCGCCTCGCGGATACGCGCGAGAACCTCGCCCGCGTCGGCGACATCCTGCAGGAGTTGACGGTTCAGATCGAAAAGCTTGCGCAGCAGGCCGAGGTGGCGGGCCGATACCAGAAGCTGTGCTCCGAGCGCAACCAGCGCCAGAACCTGCTCGCGCTCCTTCGCCGCAACGAGGCCCGAGCCGAGGCCGAGCGCCACGCGCGCGACGTCGAAACCGCGGGCGTCGAACTCCAAGCGCAGACGGCCGGACTGCGCCAGGCCGAGCTCGAGCTCGATCGGGCGCGCACCGAGCACTACGCGGCGGTCGACGCGGTCAACTCGGCGCAGGGACTTCTGTACGAATCCAACGCGGAGGCGTCGAGGCTGGAGTCGGAAATCCGCTTCGTCGGCGAAACGCGGCAGCGCATCGACTCTCAGATCGCACAGGCGGTGGGCATGCGCGAGGCAGGAGAGCGCCGGGCGGCCGAACTGCGCTCGGCCGCCGAGATGTGGCAGGCGAGGCTGGCCGAGACCCGGGCGCGGATCGAGGCGGTGCGGGCGCGCCTGGCCGCGAAGGCGCAGGAGCTGCCCCGTGCAGAGCAGGCCGACCGGCAGGCGCAGGAGCGGCTGGAAGCCCGCCAGTTCCAGATCGCCCAGGCCGAGCAGTCGCTGCAGCTGGAACAGGCGCACGCGGCGCATTCTCGAAGGATCATCGAGGGCTTGGAGAATCGTGACGAGCGGTTGCGGTCTGAGCGCGCGGAACTCGCCGCGCCCGAGGAGGCGCTGCTCGCGCGGCTGGAGGGGGAACTGGCCCGCAGCCGGGAGGAGCTCGCGCGCCAGCAGCAGCTCCAGGAACAGGTCGAGACGGCGCTCGCGAACCTGGAGCAGGAGCGGGCGAGCGCGCAGGACCGGCTGCAGTCGAGCGAGCGCGAGCTCGCGGGCCTGGACGCCAAGCGCCTGACGCTTCAACAGATACAGCGGCACACGGACGAGCTCGGTCAGATCGACGACTGGCTGGAACGCCACGGCCTGGCGCAGGCGCCCCGCCTGTGGCAGCGGATCACGGTCGAGTCCGGGTGGGAGACGGCGGTCGAATCGGTGCTTCGCGAACGGCTGCACGCGCTGGAACTGGGCGCTCCGGGAGCCCTCCAGGAACTGGTGGCCGACCCCCCGCCGGCGCGGGTTACGGCCTATTCGCAGGGGCTGTCCGGCGATGCGCGCGCCGCGGCGGGTCTGGCGCCCCTTGCCGGTTTCGTCCGGGTCCAGGACGAGCGCCTCTCGGGCGTGATCGCGGACTGGCTCGGCCACTGCTACGCGATCGAGGGAATCCCGGACCTGGAAACAAGGCTTTCGATCGACCCGCACGCGATCCTGGTCAACCGCGAGGGCCATCAGTTCAGCCGCTACGGGATCGGCTTCCACGCCCCGGACCCCGCTGACAGCGGCATCCTCGCGCGCAGGCGGGAGATCGAATCGCTGGCGGTCGAAGTGCGCTGGCTGAGGAGCCTGATCCAGACGCGGCGCACGGTTCTGGAGGAGGTGAGCGTGCGACTGGAGGCGCATGTCCAGGCGCTTGGCGCCTTGCGCGCGGCCGGTGACGCGCTCAGGCAGCGGCATCACGAACGCCAGATCGAACAGGTCCAACGCCTGCAGGAACGCGAACGGTACCTGCAGCGCTCCGCGCAGATCGGTGCGGAACTGGCGGAGATCGCCGAACACAAGGGCACCGAGGCCCAGGCCGCCGCCGCGGCGGAGACCGCCGCGCGCCGCGTCGCGGACATGCTCGCCGGATTGCGGGAGGAGTTCACCGAGGTGTCCGCGCAGTACGCCGCGGTGCAGCGCGCGCTGCAGGAGGCGCGGCAGGCGCTGCACCAGGCCCAGCGCGACGAGCAGGACGCGGGCTTCGGCGAGCGCGAGTGCCTGGCCAAGCTGGGAGACATCGAGGAGGCGCAGCGCGGCGCAACGGTCCAGTCCGAGCAGGCGCGACAGACCATGGCCGCGCTGGAGGACGAGCGCGCCGCGCTCCGGGACGAGGGCCTCAGGGAAGCGCTGCAGCAGGCCCTGGAAGAGCGATCCGCCCGGGAGACGACTCTTGGGCGCCTGCGCGCCGCGCAGGACGACATCGCGGCGCGCCTGCGCACGGCGGAGGAATCGCGGCTCGCGCTCAGCCAGGGCCTGCAGCCCATCTCCGCGCGCATCGCCGAGCTGCGCCTGAAGGAACAGGCCGCGCGGCTCGCCTGCGACCAGCACGCGGCGCAGCTCGCCGAATCGGGCGCCGACGAGGCCGAACTCGCCGCGCTTCTGCGGCAGGGGCAGAAGGCGGCATCCCTCCAGGCGGAGATCACGCGCCTGGGCAACGCGATCGCCGAACTGGGCGCGATCAACATGGCGGCGATGGACGAGCTGGAGACGAGCCGCGGCCGCAGCGAATTCCTGGATGCGCAGGCGCGCGACCTCACCGAGGCGCTGGAGATCCTGGAGTCGGCCATCCGCCGCATCGACCGGGAGACGCGCGAACTGCTGCAGGCGACGTTCAACGCGGTCAACGGGCATTTCGGCCAGCTCTTCCCGGCGCTGTTCGGCGGCGGCGATGCACGGCTGGAAATGAGCGGGGAGGAGATACTCGACTGCGGGGTCCAGGTGATCGCGCGCCCGCCGGGCAAGAAGAACACCTCTATCCACCTCCTGTCGGGCGGCGAAAAGGCGCTCACCGCCATCGCGCTGGTGTTCTCCATGTTCCAGCTCAATCCGGCGCCCTTCTGCCTGCTCGACGAGGTCGACGCACCGCTGGACGACGCGAACACCGAGCGCTTCTGCGACCTGGTGAAGCGCATGGCCGAGCAGACCCAGTTCCTGTTCATCAGCCACAACAAGCTGACCATGGAGATGGCCGGACAGCTGATCGGGGTGACGATGAGGGAGCAGGGGGTCTCCCGGGTGGTGGCGGTCGACATCGAGGAAGCCCTCAGACTGCGCGAACCGCTGGCCGCCTGATGCGGCTGGCGATCCGGGAGGCACAGACACACGCATGAGCCCGCAGAACCGTCGCAGCGATCGGCGTTCGCGCAAGGGACTGGCGCTCCGATGAGCGATCTGCAGATCGCGCTGCTCGTCATCGGCGTCGCCGTGATCGCCGCGGTGTTCGGGTTCAACAAGTGGCAGGAGGCGCGGTTCCGCCGCGAGGCGAGCTCGCAGCTCGCCGCACCCGCGGAGGATGTGCTGCTGCGCGAAGGCGGCGCAAACCGGATGGAACCGACCCTGTCGGAGGGCGCCCCCGCGCCAACCCCGGCGAGCGCCGCACGGCAGGCGCCGCTGTCCGAGCGCCTGGATGCCATCCTGGAACTGTCGTTCGAGGAACCCCGCGCCGGACGGGAGATTGCCGAGGGCGTCGCGGCGGCGGCGCTCGACCCGCGCCGCCCGCTGCGCATCGAGGGGCAGGCGCAGGGAGCGTGGGAGAGCCTGGACCCGCAGCACCTGTATGTGCGCGCACGGCTGGGCGTGCAGCTGGTCGACCGGCGCGGCGCGGCCACGCGCGAACAGCTCCTCGCGTTCGCACAGGCGGCCGAGCAGGCGGCGGCGGCGCTGAAGTGCGCGGCGACGGCTCCGGACCTGGAGGCGGTGCTGGCGCGCGCGGCGCAGCTCGACCGCTTCTGCGGCGAAGTCGACATTCAGGTCGCGGTTCACGTCGTAAGCGAGGGAACGGCCTTCCCAGGCACGCGCATCCGCGCGCTCGCGGAATCCGCCGGGCTCGCGCTGGGCGAGGGCGGGCGCTACTGGTTCCGCGACGAGGCGGGCCGGGCGCTTTTCAGCCTGGGCAGCGGCGAAGCGGTGCAGTTCCGCCCCGAGGGTATGCGCGATCTGTCCACCTCCACTCTGGTGCTGGAACTGGACGTGCCGCGCGCGCCTGCCGAGGCGAGCTTCGAGCGCTTCCGCAACATCGCCCGCCACCTGGCCGACGGCCTGGAGGCGCGTCTGGTCGACGACAATCAGGCGGTCCTCGGGGATGCCGCGTTCACCGCCATCGCCGAACAGCTCGCGTCGGTCTACCAGGCCATGCAGGACCAGGAAATCCCCGCCGGCGGCCCCCTCGCGCTGAGACTGTTCTCGTGATCCTCGGCCGCGTCCTCTCGCCGGCGCGGGCCTCGCCCCGCCGGCG
>JADLDQ010000260.1 GCA_020846575.1 Burkholderiales bacterium | reverse complement strand
GCGATTGGAGCAAACCTGCAGCCGGGCGACACAAGACCGAGGAAGCGCACTCGGAGAACTCGCGCGCACAGCCTCGAAGGCGAGGCGGCGTCTCTGGCGAAGTGCTGCGCGGGCTCGGCCGAGCGCTGGGGCCCGACGGAAATCAATCTTTCGCGAGCTTCAGTCCGTGTTGGACAGGGACCGCGCCCTAGAGTTCGCGTGTGGTCAGTGCGCTGCTAAAGCTGTAAGCAGTTGAAAGGATTGGCTTCCCCTCAATGCCCTGGCGGGCTGCGGGATCGCGATCGGAGTCCACCGGCTACCGGGTTCCGTGAGCGGGATTCATGGTTTGAAGCGGGTCAGGCAAGACCATCACGATCCGGCCAAGCGTGAGGTCGCTGCGTGCAACTGTGAGGTCGCTGCATGCATCGGCAGCATTCTGGGTGGGATCACGTTCCGGAGTTGCTCGACTCGCGGTCATTTCGAGCAAACTGATGCCCAGACGCCGGCCGTCGCCTGAGATCGACGATCGCCGACGCGCACCCGCTGCAATGTATGCACTGGGCCCAGCGTCGCGATCAACCGGGCGGTAGACGCCTCGGGATGCGCTATACAATCCATTCAAAGTCCGCCGCTTCGGGACGCACAGGAATGCACGCTCCAACCATGCAAAAGCTCGCCATCCTCGTCGGCGGCGGCCCCGCCCCCGGCATCAACGCGGTGATCGGCGCGACCACCATCCGCGCGCGGCTGCAGGGCATCGAGGTGCTCGGGGTGCGCGGCGGGTTCTCGCGGCTGATGCGCGGCGACGCGAGCGCCGCGGCGCCGCTGGGCATCGAGGAGGTGAGCCGCATCCATTTCCTCGGCGGCTCCCACCTGGGCACTTCGCGCGCCAACCCGACGCGCGACCCGGCGCACCTGGACGCGGTGGTGCGCTCGCTCGCCGCGCTGGGCGTCAACCAGCTCGTGACCATCGGCGGCGACGACACCGCGTTCTCGGCCATGAAGGTGGCGGCCGCGGCCGGAGCGTCCCTGCAAGTGGCGCATGTGCCCAAGACCATCGACAACGACCTGTCGCTGCCGGCCTACGTGGACACCTTCGGCTTCCAGACCGCGCGCCACCTGGGCGTGGATCTGGTGAAGAACCTGATGGTCGATGCGCGCACCACCGGGCGCTGGTACTTCGTGGTGGCGATGGGGCGCAAGGCAGGGCACCTGGCGCTCGGTATCGCCAAGGCGGCCGGCGCGACGCTCGCGCTCATTCCCGAGGAGTTCCAGCGCCGTCCGGTCAGCGTGGCGCACATCGTGGACAGCCTCGCCGGCGCGGTGATCAAGCGGCGCTCCGAAGGTCATCCGGACGGCGTCGCGGTGCTCGCCGAAGGGCTCACCGAGCTGCTTTCCGAGGACGAACAGGGCAAGCTCGGCGCCATCGCCCACGACGAGCACGGGCACATCCGCCTGGCCGAGCTGGACCTGGGGCGCGCGGTGCGCATCGCGGTCACCGGTCGGCTGGAGAGTCTGGGCGTGAACACGAGCATCGTGTCGAAAGACATCGGCTACGAGCTGCGCTGCGCCGATCCCATCCCCTTCGACATCGACTACGCGCGCGACCTGGGTTACTGCGCGGCCAAGTTCCTGATCGAGGGCGGCTCCGGGGCGATGGTGTCGATGCAGGGCGGCCAGTTCGTCGCGATTCCATTCCCGGACCTGCTCGACCCGGCGACCGGCCGCACCCGGGTGCGCACCGTCGAGATCCATTCGACCCGCTACGCCATCGCGCGCCGCTACATGATCCGGCTGCGCCGCGACGACTTCGATAACCCGCAGAAGCTGGAACGGCTGGCCGCGAGCGTGAAGCTCGCGCCCGAGGAATTCGCAAGGCAGTTCGCCTACGTGGTCGAGGACGAACCGCCTGCGCTCGCGCTGCGGCGCGCTTGAGCGCGCGCCGCAACGGGCGCTACGCCGTCAGCTCGGCCTGGTAGCCCTCTTCCTTCACGGCGGCGACCAGCGCGCCGCCGTCCGCGTCGCCCGCGACGGTGGCGCGCGAGTGCTCGAGGCTCACCTCCACCGATTTCACACCCGGCACCTTCTCCAGCGCCTTGTGCACGCTGCGCACGCAGTGCTGGCAGGTCATGCCGGTGACCTTGATCTGGGTGGTCGTCATGCGATCTTCTCCTCGGTTGATGAATTGGACGCCGCGGCCCGGCCGGATGCAGGTCCGGGCACACGGGAAACAGGAAGGGTGGGTCGACGCGCGCGGGCCTGCACGCCCCGGATCGCCTGCAGCGCGACCGGCCGCAGGCGCCGCAGGCGCAGGCTGTTGGTCACCACGAACACGCTCGACAGGCCCATGGCAAGGCCCGCGAGCATCGGGTTGAGCCGCACGCCGAAGGCGGGCACCAGCACGCCCGCGGCCACCGGGATCAGGAGGATGTTGTAGATGAACGCCCAGAACAGGTTCGCGCGGATGGTGCTCATGGTGCGCCGCGCGACCTCGCGCGCGTCGAGCAGCCCGCGCAGGTCGCCGCGGGTGAGCGTCACGTCCGCCGCCTCGATGGCGATGTCGGTGCCGGTGGCCACCGCGATGCCCACCTCGGCCTGCGCCAGCGCCGGCGCGTCGTTGATACCATCGCCCACGAAGGCGATGCGGCGGCCGGCGGCCTGGAGTTTCTTCACCGCCTCGACCTTGTCCTGCGGCAGCAGCTCGCCCTGAACCTCGTCCAGCCCCGCCTGGGCGGCGAGCGCGGCGGCGGTGCGCTTGTTGTCGCCGCTCAGCATCGCGGTGGAAAGGCCGCGGGACTTGAGCGCGGCGACCACCGCCGCGGACTCGGCGCGCAGCGGATCGGCGATGCCGAATACCGCCCAGGGCGCCCCGTCCACCGCGAGGATCACCGGCGTGCGCCCGGTGGCGGCCAGCGCCTGCGCGCGCGCCACGGCCGCTCCCGCCTCGATGCGCTCGCGTGCAAGCAGGCGCGCCCCTCCGATCAGCACCTGCCTCCCCCCGACGCGTGCCTGGATGCCGAACCCCGGGATCGCCTCGAAGGCCTGCGCAGCCTGGAGCGAAAGTCCGCGCGCCTTCGCCGCCGCCACCAGCGCCGCGGCCAGCGGGTGTTCGCTGGCGCTCTCCGCCGCGGCGGCGATGGCGAGCGCTTCGTCCGCGTCGCGACCTTCGAGCGGCTCCAGGTCGGTGAGCGCCGGCCGGCCGATGGTCAGGGTGCCGGTCTTGTCGAACACCACCATGTCGATGCCGTCCAGCGCCTCCAGCGCTTCGCCCTTGCGGAACAGCACGCCCAGCTCCGCCGCCCGGCCGGTGCCGACCATGATGGCCGCGGGCGTCGCCAGCCCCATCGCGCAGGGACACGCGACCACCAGCACCGCGACCGCCGCGACCAGCGCCATGGTGATCGGCGATTCCGCCGCGACGCTGGGGCCGAGCCACAACCAGACGAGGAAAGTCGCCAGCGCAATCGCCAGCACCAGCGGCGTGAAAATTCCCACCACCCGGTCGGCGAGCCGCTGGATCGGCAGCTTGGAACCCTGGGCGCGCTCGACCATGCGGATGATCTGCGCGAGCAGCGTCTGCGCGCCGACCTGGCGCGCGCGGATGCGCAACAGACCGTGCTGATTGACCGTGCCGCCGGCCACGCTCGAACCGAGGTGCTTGGCGACCGGCATGGGCTCGCCGGTCAGCATGGATTCGTCCACCCGGCTCTCGCCCTCGATCACCTCCCCGTCCACCGGCAGGCGCTCGCCCGGGCGCACGCTGACCACGTCCCCGGGCCGAACCGAGCCGATGGGCACTTCCTGCTCGACCCCCTCGCGCAGCACGTGCGCGGTCTTCGCCTGCAGGCCGACCAGCTTGCGGATCGCCGCCGAGGTGCGCCCCTTGGCCAGTTCCTCCAGGTACTTGCCGAGCAGCACCAGAGCGATCACCACGGCCGCCGCTTCGAAGTACAGGTGGCGCGCCTCGGGCGGCAGCAGCTCCGGTGCGAGCACCACCAACGCGCTGTAGAGAAAGGCCGCGCCGGTGCCCGTCATCACCAGGCTGTTCATGTCCGGCGAGAGATGCCGCAAGGCGATCCACCCGGAACGAAAGAAGCGCCGGCCCGGCCCGAGCACGGCGACCGCGGCGAGTACGAACTGCATCCAGTCCCAGAAGCCCGGCACGGGCGCGGCGGACGTGAGCCAATGATGCATGCCCGGAACCAGCATCGCACCCATGGCGAGGACGAGCAGCGGCAGCGCCAGCGCCGCGGCGAGGATCGCGTCACGCCGCAGCGAGCGCAGGCTGCGCGCGCGCGCGCGCGTCTCGGCTTGCTCGCCTTGTTCCGTCTCCAGCGGCCGCGGCTCGTAGCCCGCCTCCTCGATGGCGCGCCCGATGTCGGCGGGCGCGAGCGCGGCCGGCAGGTAGCGCAGGCTCGCCCGCGCGGTGGCGAGATTGACGTTCACGTCGAGCACACCGGGCAGCCGGCGCAGCGCTCGCTCCACGCGCGCGCTGCAGTTCGCGCAGGTCATGCCGCCCACACCGATCTCCAACTCCGAGGCGACGGGCGCGTACCCGGCCTCGGTGATCGCCGCGGCGATGTTCCCCGGCGTCTGCGACTGCTCGTCGTAACTCACCGAGGCGCGCGCGCTGGCGAGATTGACGCTCGCCGCCTCCACCCCGGGGAGCTTGCGCAGCGCGCGCTCCAAGCGCGCGCTGCAATTGGCGCAGCTCATGCCCTCGATTCCGATCTCCAGCGTGCTCATGACGGCCTCCCGCAACCCGGACTCAGGATCGATCCTCGCCCAGCGCGGCAAGGATGGGGCACTTGGCGGTGGAACCGTGGCCGCTGCAACGGTGTTCGATCTGCATCAACGCGCGCTTCATGCGCTCGAGGTCCCGCACCCGGGTTTCGATTTCGGCAATCTTGCGCCGCGTGATCTTCTTCACTTCGCCGGCGCTGGCGTGCGGTCTGTCGCTCAGGTTCAGCAGTTCGGCAATCTCCTCCAGAGAGAAGCCCAGCGCCTGCGCGCGGCGGATGAAGTGCAAGCGCCGCGCCGCATCCTCGCCATATACCCGATAGCCGGCCGCGGTGCGGCGCGTCGCGGGGACGAGGCCCATCTGCTCGTAGTAGCGCAGCGTCGCCGCGCGCACGCCCTGCGCCTTGGCGAGCTTGCCGATGGTGGTCAGGTTTTCCATGGCTGCGGTCCGGGAAGCCGATACGGACAAAGCTTAAACCTTGAAGTCAGCTTGAAGGTCAAGCCGCTATTGCGGCATCCGCGCTGTATCGCGGACCTGCCTGAGCAGTTGATGGAACGCACGCCATTTCCCGCCGTCGGCGCGGGCGGGTGTCCGCCGGCTCGATGCGCAACGCCTCGAGCCGGCGCGGTCGAGTCGAGAATAATGAGCCCGGGCGCCGAATTGCAGCAGCAGGCGCTCGCCCTTGCGGGCACGGCGCACCTCGAGGCTGAAGATCATCGTCCTTCCCGCCCGGATGCCAGCAAAGCGGACCGGCCCCCCCGTCATCGAGCAGCGGCGCGAAGGCGGCGCCTGGGCAAGGTCTCGGTAGCCGCGCTCGTCCTGCCCCGGGGAATCCGCCGCCTGCGGCGCGTCGCTCAGGCTGGCGCGCGGGCGACATCCACCTCCGGGGCGGTCCTCATTCGGGCGGCTGCTTACGCCGGGGACCGGACGGACCCGGTTTGATCGTATACTGCGCGTACCCCGCAAGCCGCATGGTGCACACTGAAGCCCGCTGGCAAGGGGATCCGGGGGTTCCAGGGGCAAACGACCGCGCGAGAGGATGCATGGCCAAACCAGACGACGATTTCATCGATATCACCGATCCCTCGGGAATGTCCGGCAGTCCCGCCACGGGAAAACCCGGCGAGGTCGATTTCGACATCGTGGGCGACGGCAAGCCGCCCGCTGCCGCGGACGCCGAGCCGTTCGACCATACCAAGACCATGATAATCCGCAGGCCGCCCACGCCAAAGGCGTCGGCCGACGCCAAGCCCGCTGCGGACAAGGCATCCGGACCGGGGCCGGGCACGGCGCCGAGCCCGGCGCCTGCCGCGCCGAGCGCCCGGCCGGCGGCGAGCGCCCGGCCGGCGCCAGCGCCCGCACCTGCCTCCGGTGGGGCCAAGCTCTGGATCGGCATCGTGGTCGCGGTGATCGTGGTGGTGGTCGCGTGGTGGGTGATGCGCCGGTGAGCGCCGGCGCAGATTGAGTCTGCGCTGACCCGCCGACCGCGCCGCGGGCGCACGGATCGGCGCTGCCGCGCACCCCCCGCGCGCCGCGATGATGGCGCAACAGCGCGGCTCGATGTGCCCTACCGCTCCCTGTGACCCGGCCCGGATGGGTCACGGCCGGTGGCTGCGCACGGTTCAACGCGAGCAGCCCGCCGAGCCCGGGGAGCACGCGCGCGCCGCTGTCCGGGCGCCGCTTCGCTTGCGAGAGCCGCGATGCCGGCGAGCATGAGGCGCCGCCGGCCGGACCGGAACTTCCGGCCGCCGCCGGTCTTCAGAGCACCTTGAAATAGCGCAGGGTCGGGCCATGCAGGGTGTTGCCGCTCACACTGCCGCTGGGATTGTCCGAGTCGATCAGCATCCCGATGACGATGTGCCGGGTGAGCCAGTCGTACTTGCCCGATGAAGTCTCGAAGGTTGACACCACCCTGAGATACATGTCGGCGGCGCTGACCGGTTCGGATTTCGTCAGCCAGGCGCTCATCTTGGCCGGGTCACGGTAGGCGCGCCGAAAGCCGCGGTTCTGCATGTAGATGCGCTCGCCGTCGTTCGTTTCCAGCAGCCTGCGAGCGTTGATCACGAGAACGTTGTCCGGGCGGAAGTGCGGGTTCTCGATGCCGCCCGGGAGAACGCGCCCGTTCAGCTCGGGCCCCTCGAATGTGCCGCCGGCCAGGCTGATCGACCACCGTGACCCGCCGGCGGGCAGGTTGTCGATCTTCGCCAGACTGCCAGGGACCAGCGTCAAGTGCATGGTCATCACATATTCAAGACCGGGTGCTCGGTAGTCCACGGATCGGTTACTCCTCAATCGATTAAGCCCGCGCCTGGGCGCGCGGCTGCGCCGCCCGAAAAGGCCCGGCGGCGGCCATGTCTTACTTGAACGGCACCATCATGGGCAGGGGAGTTCTCAGGCTGATCGCCCCGGCGATCGGGCATACCAGCAGGCAGGCGGTGCAGTGCCAGCACTCGTCCGGATAGGCGACGGGCGGGAACTGTTTGTTCTTCCAGCCGAAGAACACGTCCTCCGAACACACGAGAACGCATTTCCCGCAACCGTTGCACTTGTCTTTGTGGATCACCGGTGGCATGTCTTTACCCTCGGCCCGTTACCAGTCGCGCCATTCGGTGACCGGCTCTCCATTGACTCTTTTCACGAGGATCTGCCGGTCGAGCATGGGATTGGTATAGCTGTAGTCGGCGCGCCGGTGCATGCCCCGGGTCTCCTTCCTTTCACTGGCGGCGATGAACGTCAGCACGCCCAGGTCCAGGAGGTTGAATACTTCCAGGACGCGCGTCAGCTCGTGCGGATTCCTGGCGACGACGGTATCGACCGTCTTCTTCTTCAGCCGGCGCAGATGCGCCAGACCCGCCTGCAGCATCGGTTCGGATCTGACGACGCCGGCATAGTCGATCATGACCTGGTTCAGGGCGACCTGTGCCTCTCTCCAGTCCGGGCCGTCGTCGCGCCGGCGAATCGCATCGAGCATGCTCTTGTTCTCTTCGATCGTCGCTTGCACGTCGCCCGCGCCATCCGGGGCGCGATTGCGCGTCACGTACTGGACCGCATTCTCTCCTGCGATCCAGCCGAACGCGGCGGCGCCTGAAATGCCCTCGCCGCTCGGCGACTCGTCCCCCGCGGCGTACAGGCCCTTGATCGAGGTCTCCGCCTTGACGGTGCTCGCCACGCAACCGCGCGCCCGCAGCCCGTAGGTCATGAACTCGACCGGGTTCTTCCGCAGATCGACCCCTTCCTCGGCCAGGTGGTTCAAGAGCGCCACGTTGCCTTCCTGCCTCATCCAGTGCTCGAAGTAAGCGAGGTCCTCGTCGGAGATGCCGCGCAGGTCCATGTACACCGGCCCCTTTCCGGCCGCCGCGTACTCGGCGAATATGTTCTTGTTGATTTCCGTGATCATGTCGCTGTAGCGGCGGTCGGGTCGCGTGAGGAACGGCCCGAGCGGCTTGTCCTGCGGGTCCCTGAGCACGCCGTTCCAGGTCCCCTGGCCCGAGCGGACGAAGTATTTCGTGCCGGCGTGCCTGCCGAAGGCTTCCATGTTGACCAGTTCGGCGCCGAGCCGGTAGGCGATCGCGCGCCCGTCGCCGGAGGAACTGGTGGCCGGGCGATTGTGGTTGCCGAGCCAGCCGGGCGTCGCCGGCGGATACAGCCTTTCCGCCTGACCGGTGCCGAGGATCACGCACCTGGCGCCGATGTGGATCAGTTTGTCCTGCCGCGTGTGCACGCCCAGGGCGCCGCAGACGCGCTCCCCGCCCAGCAACTCGAAGATCATCAGGCGCTCGATGATCTTCGCGCCCCTGCGCCTGGCCTCGCGCGCCAGGACCGCCTTCTGAACCTCGCCACCGTATTTCAGGTGAACCATGTGCTTCTGGCCGGGGAAAGCGTGCCCGGAGAACTCGTACTTGCCCTCGTACTTCATGGGAATGCCCCAGGCATTCCACAAGGGCACGATCTCGGCGGTCTTCTTGAACCAGGCAACCAGCTTTTCGGTGTTCCTGAGGGCGCCTCCCCATTGCCCCTGGCTCCATTCCTGGATCAGGGGCATGACGTCGGGCCCGTGCACTTCCGGGATGTAGCAGGCGAAATGGTCGTTACCCATCCCTGCCGAGCCGCTGTGCACGGTGTTGCCCTTCTCGGCGACCACCACCTTCAGCCCGGATTGGGCCGCGCTGATCGCAGCCATCAAGCCGGCGATACCACCGCCGACACACAGGATGTCGGTCTCGATATGTTCCGTGATCAATCGAACCTCCTCGCCGCTGCGCCCCGCCGCGCGGGGCCACGCTCGTCGTTCCCGGTCGCCGGCACCGCCGCGGAACCTTCCTTGCCGCAATGGGAGAAACCGCGGCTTCCCCCGAAATCGAGCCGGCGCGAGGGGCGCGCCGTTCCTCGCATCCATCGCTCCGGTTCAGCGGCGGGCCGCGCAGCGGACCGTCCACTGCAACCGCTTGTTAGCGGGCACTCATGCATCGGCGAACAGGCCCAGTTGCTTCGATTTCATCGCTACGGTGCCGCGTGGCAAGAGGTCCGTGACAAATGCAGCAGGCACATTGCCAAGCTCTCGTGGTTCGAGCTTGTGCAAGCCACCTCCATAGACGCGGCCCTCACCAAGAAGAACGCCTGGCGACAACTCATTAAGTGCCTTCCAGACCTTCCGCAGAAGGCCGGGATCGCGATCCAGTTCAAGTGCCAACAGACGCGTTGGGTAGAGCGCCAAATATACGTTCGCCACCGTGGCGCGCGAACCGTTAAGGATGAAGCGAAAGGGCCTTCCGCTCTTAGCATCACCCCGGCCGAGGTACGTGCAGACGATCGGCGCGGGCGGTCGCTCCTCCTGGGCGTACCAGAGTGCGCGGTGTTTGCAGAGATATCGCTCTTGCAGACCCTTGACTTTTCCCTCTGCGAAGTAGGCGGCAAGAGAAGGAAAGCGTCTTTGGATTTCTTCCTCGGAAAGCTTCGTATCGAGGAGGAACAGTCGGCGCTCGATGTCGGGCGATCCGTCGGTTCGGGCCACTATTTCGTCCTGTTGTAGGTAACGCGGGCTCGGAAGGATCGGTGT
>JADLDQ010000259.1 GCA_020846575.1 Burkholderiales bacterium | reverse complement strand
GGTCAGGATGCTCGCGGCCTGAAGATGACGGTATACCGGGGCGGCAAGTTCGTCGAGGCCACCGCGCTGCCCAAGTAACGACAGGGCGAGGTCCGCTCGCAATTGTTCGCTGCGCCGCGAGAACGACCCGCGGCGCAGGTGCCCGCGGGCGGCCCTGCGCCTGAACCGCCGTGATCGATTTTTCCCAGTTCGTTTTCTCCGGCATCGCCACCGGCTGCATTTACGCGCTGGTCGCGCTCGGCTTCGTGTTGTGTTCGAACGTGTCGGGTGTGGTGAATTTCGTCCAGGGCGAATACGTCGTGTACGGGGGATTGATCGCCGCCAGCCTGATCGCGCACCTGTGGCCCTTGTGGGCCGCCGTGACAGCGGCGGTCGTGGCATGCGCGTTGCTCGGCATGCTGCAGGAGCGTCTGACGCTTGCCCCGGTGCGCAAGGCGCCCGACTTCATCCAGATCACCATCACGCTCGGGGTCGCGGTGCTGCTGCGCGGTCTGGCCCTGATCATCTGGGGCAAGGACCCGCTCAGCATGCCGCCTTTCCCCGGCGGTGAAGGCGTGTTCCCGCTGTTCGGTGCGTTGCTCCCCGGGCAGCATCTGTGGGTCTGGGGCGCCACCTTTGTCTTCGTCGCCCTTACGTTTTTCTACCTGAAACATACCGCGAGCGGTCGCGCGGTGCGGGCCTGCTCCTCCAACGCCTATGCCGCGCAACTCATGGGAATCAACCCGGCATTGACCACGCTGGTCGTGTTCGGCGTCAGCGCCGGCCTGGGTGCCCTCGGCGGCGCGGTCATCACGCCGATCGCTCTCGCGCCCTGGGACGGCGGGCTCGACTACGGCTTGAAGGGATTCATCGGCGCGATCATCGGAGGATTCAAGGGGCCGGGCATGGCGGTGGCAGGCGGACTGGGCCTCGGTCTGGTCGAGTCCCTGGCGGCAGGCTACATCTCGGCGGGCGCGAAGGATATCGTGTCCTACGGTGTGGTGCTCCTTTACCTGATGATCCGTGGCGGAGTGCTCGTGACCGGACGAGGTGCGGCGGCTCTGTCCGAGCGCTCGAATTGAACTCACTTCGCGCGATCTCCTCCAACCGGGCCGCGGCGCTCGTCTTCGGCGCCGCCGTGCTCGCGTACCCGCTGGTATTCAGCGGTCGTTTCGAGATCGGCGCCGCGGTCGCCGTGGGCGCCATGGCGATCGGCGCGATCGGGTTCGTGCTCCTCATCGGCTACGCCCATCAATTGGCTCTGGGTCAGGCCGCCTTCTGCATGATCGGCGGATACGGGAGCGCGCTGCTCACGACCCGTTACGGCGCCGACCCGTTCGTCGCCATGATCGTGTCGATGGCACTGTCCGGGCTGGTCGCATGGGCCATCGGACGGCCCATCCTCAAGCTGCGGGGCTACAGTCTGGCAATGGCGTCGCTCGCCCTGCAACTCATGCTGGTGTTCCTGGCCATCGAGATGGCGAGCGTCACCGGCGGCGCGGAAGGCGTTCCGGGCGTACCCAAGTTCGCCCTGTTCGGCTGGAGACTCGAAGGGGACATCTCATACTTCTACCTGGTCTGGCTCCTGGTGGCCTTCTCGCTTGCCTTCGGTCTGAACGTGGTGGCCTCGCGGATCGGGCGCGCGCTCAAGGCGATCGGTGCAAGCGAGGTTGCGGCCGCTTCGGTCGGAATCGACATCACCCATTACAAGGTCCAGATGTTCGTCGCGAGCGCCGCCATGGCGAGCGTCACCGGGAGTCTCACCGCGCACTATCTGCGGATCATGGAGCCGCACGTATTCGGTTTCGTGTTCAGCCTCAACATCATCACGGCCGTGATCGTCGGCGGACTCCACTCGATCTGGGGCGGAATGCTGGGCGCGGTGGTGCTGGTCGCACTGCGCGAAGGGCTGCGTGCCCTGGAGTTGCCTACCTGGGAAGTAGTCATCATGGGCGGGCTCACGGTCCTGGTGCTGATGCTGTTCCGCCAGGGGCTGGCAGGTGCGCTGGCGGCTGTCTACCGCAGGCTGTGCGGCGCCGCACCGGAGGCAACCGCGGTCGCACCGCCGCCGGTCCACCTCGCCCGGGATGCAACCGAGGAGCGCCAACGCCCCGAGTCCGGAGATCTCGAGATTGACCGCGCGAGCAAGTCCTTCGGCAACCTGCGCGCAGTGCACGAAGTGTCCTTCACGGTCAAATCCCGCTCCATCACGGCATTGATCGGACCGAACGGCGCCGGCAAGACCACGCTTTTCAACCTGGTCTGCGGCTCCTTGCCGCTCGATTCGGGGGAGATCCGCTTCCGCGGGCGGCGCATCGATCAGCTTGCACCGCACCGGCTCTCGGCATTGGGGATCGCACGCACCTTCCAGAACGTCCAGCTGTTCACCAACATGAGCGTACTGGAGAACGTGATGTGCGGCCGCCACCGTCATGCCCGAGCCGGCATCGTTCGTGCCGGCCTGGGATTGCCGCAGATCGCCGAAGAAGAGCGCGGCCTGCGCGAGCACGCGATGCAATGGCTGGAATTCGCCGGCATCGCTCAGGCTGCAGCGATGAGTACCGCGACGCTGCCCCTGGGCCACCAGAGACTGGTCGAGATCGCTCGCGCGCTCGCGTCCGAGCCCGCGCTCCTGCTCATGGACGAACCGGCCTCGGGACTGAACGATTCGGAGACCGAGAGCCTCGCCCGACTCATTCTTCGCATTCGTGCCCTCGGCATCACGGTGCTGCTGGTGGAGCACGACGTGCGCCTGGTGATGGGCCTCGCCGAGCATGTCGTGGTGATGAGCTACGGGGAGAAGATCGCGGAAGGTTCTCCCGCGCAGGTGCGCGCCTCGCCGCAAGTCATCAGCGCCTACCTGGGGACGGCATGAACGAAGCGCTGCGCCTGCAAGCGCTGGTCGCCGGCTATGGCAACATCGATGTCCTGAAGGGGGCGGACGTCGAGGTCGCGCACGG
>JADLDQ010000258.1 GCA_020846575.1 Burkholderiales bacterium | reverse complement strand
GCGCGCCGCGAGGATGTCGTTGTGGTCGGATTCCAGCGTGATCGGGCTGGCGAGGCCGCGCGAGACGTTGACCAGCACGAACGGCGCGCGCCATCCCGGAACCGCGTACAGCATCTCCATGGCGTAGAGCAGTCCCTGGCTGGAGGTGGCGGTGAACACCCGCACCCCGGTCGCGGCCGCGGCCGCGGCCGCGGTGAGCATGGAGTGCTCGGACTCCATCAGGGTGAAGCGTCCCCGCATCTCGCCCGAGGCGAACCAGCCCGAGAGCAGCTCGACGATCTCGGTCTGCGGTGTGATGGGGAAGGCGGGCACGTAGTCGGCGCGCGCCAGGCGCGCGCCCCAGGCCGCGGCTGCGTTCCCGGTGAGAAGCTGCTTCATCGCGTGCTTCCCCGCAGAGCCGCGGCGGCCGGCGCCGCCTCGCTTGCCTGCGCGGCCGCGCGCTCCGGCACCGCGGCGATGGCATGCGGCGGGCACACCGCGACGCACACCAGGCAGCCCTTGCAGTGATCGAAGTCGATCTCGGGCGAGCCATCGGTCCGCACCCGGATAGCGCTGTCCGGGCAGAAGGTGGAGCACACCCAGCTGCAGCGTTTGCAGCGCGCGTAGTCGATCTGCGGGCGCAGGGTGCGCCACAGACCGGTGCGCACTTCCACGCTGGTGGCCGCGGCGAAGATGTCGGGCGCCGAGACGCTGGCCGTCTCGAACGGGACGTCTATCCAGTTCGGCGCCGCGTAGTCCGAGGCGTCGGCGCGCGCGCCTTCGATGACGATGCCCTCGTGACCGGCGGCGCCGTCGAAGGCGGCCAGCGAGCGCTCGATGGAGAGCGCGGTCAGGCGCGGCTCGAAACCCGCCAGCTCCTCGCGCAGCGCCGCCTCAAGGTCGGCGCGCGCGATGGCGCCGGTGGTGCGCGCCGCGGCGCCCGCACAGGCGGCGCCCGCGGCGGCAAGCGAGGCGCTATCCGTGGTCCCGTCCGCAGGGAGCACCACGAGCGGGCCGGCGAGCGCCAGGCGCGCGCGCCAGGACGGCGCGTCGCTCGAACTCCGGACCAGGAACACGGTATGCGCGTCCAGGCCGAGCAGCACGTTCGCGGCAGGTACGCCCGCGAGCGTCTCGTCGGCCAGCACCACCAGGTCCGGGCGCGCCACCAGGCCGCGCTCGCGGATCGGCTCGCGATCCGCACGCACGCAGGCGAATATCGGGGCGCCGCGCCGCTCGGCCCCGTAGAGCGGTGCGTCCTGCACTTCGAAGCCCGCGCGGAAGAACGCGCTGCCCAGAACGCGCCCGGCGGTCCTGATGCCCTGGCCGCCGCGCCCGTGCAGTCGGATGCGGAACACGGCGCGCTCAGAAGACGGAAAAGCGCCGGTGGCCCATCGCGCGCTCGACGCGTTCCCGGGCCAGGCGCAGCGCCGCCTCGCGTGGCGTCACGCTCTGCGCCGTGCACGCGTTCAGCACCGCCCTGGTATTGGCGCGGATGCGCTCCTCGATCACCGCGAACACCTGGCCCTCGGAGGCCCCGTGGTACTCCAGCGCCGCGCAGATCACCCCGCCCGCGTTGGCGATGAAGTCGGGAACCACCAGCACCCCGCGCCGGTGCAGCGCGCGCTCCGCCCCCTCGGTGAAGGGGATGTTCGCGCCCTGCACCACCAGCTTCGCGCGCAGCGCCTGCGCGTTGCCCTCGTGCAGCACGTCGGGCCGCGCCGCGGGGATCCAGATGTCGCAGTCCACGCCCACGATGTCGTCGCGTCCCAGCCTGCGGCCGCCGGCGTGATCGGCGAGCGGCCGGCCGGCCTCCTTCAGCGCGGACAGGGCGGCGACATCCAGGCCCTCCGGGTCGTGCAGGGTTGCGCTCGTGTCGCACGCCGCGACCAGCACCGCACCGCGCCGCGCGAGAAAGCGCGCGGCGTGCCGGCCGACCGCGCCGAAGCCCTGGACGGCGACGCGCGCTCCGGCGAGCGCGAGGCCGCAGGCGGGCGCGGCGATATCGGCGGCGTGCACGAGGCCCCAGCCGGTGGCGCCGATCTCATCCAGCGGTATGCCGCCCACCTCGCGCGGCAGTCCGACCGAGCGGCCGATCTCGTCCTTCACCCAGGCCATGCAGCCTTCGTCGGTGCCCATGTCGGGGCCGAAGATGTAGTCGGTCTCGCCGCGCAGCGCATGGGCGAAGCCGCGGATCAGGCGCTCCTTCGCCGCGCGCGCCATGCGCGGGTCGCCGTAGAGCACCGACTTGCCGCCGCCGTGCGCGAGGCCTGCGGCGGCGTTCTTGAGCGTCATGGCGCGCGCGAGCCGCGCGCATTCCGCGAGCGATACGTCGCTCGCCATGCGCAGGCCGCCGATGGCGGGGCCGGCGGCGACGTTGTCGATCACCAGGATGCCGCGCAGGCCCGAGCGGGGTTCGTGGACGTGGATGACCTTGGCGGGTCCGAGATCGTCGGCCAGCTCGAACACGTCCTGCACCATCGCCTGCTCCCGGAGGCTCCCCCAGCGTTCCATTCGCAGTGAAACACGGGGCCGGCACGCGCGCGTTGACGTGCGTCAAGCGGCCCGGCTTCTCGCACGCACGGCGGAATCCGTTTCCACGGGAACCACGATCTCGACGAGCTTCGAGTACCGGTCCAGGGAAAGCTCGCGCACCCGTCGCGTGGGACGGTTAGAGTCGACCTGCTTTCCGCGCCTCCAGAACAGCCGCTTGCAGCGCTCTCTTGACCTGCAGGTTACCGAGGTCGAGGACGCCTCGCTTGGGATGTTCACCGTAGCGCCGGTTCGGCGAGGGCGCGAACCACTCGGTGTCGAACGGTAGCCTTACGCAATTGCCGAGGTCGAATTTCGTGTCCCGGTCGAGGCCCGCTTTCGGATCCGTGGCGCGAACCGTGAGTTCCCCCGCGTAACGCTGCTCCACGTCCTGCGAGGTGCCGTAGGCGACCCGCACGATGGAGCGTGACTGGTCCAGCGGATCCGTTTCGACCTCGATGACGAGCGCCGGCCTGTCCTTTGCTCCGGGCGCCCCGAGCTTTTCTTTCGGAAACCGGCACTGCACGATGTCCCCGGCCCTGGGCTCCGGCGCCCACGGGCGCACGGTCATTTCAGCAGGCTGCTGACGACCCGACCCTCGCGCTTCGGTTCGTGACTGCGGATCGCCGCGAGCTGCGCCCTGGTCAAAGGCGGATACGCTTCCTCGGATCCGGCGCGCAGCGCCTCCTCGCGGAGTCTCGCGAGCGCGAAGTGCACGGCTTGGGTCTCCGAGAATCCGAGGGCCTTGGCGATATGGCGCAAGGTCCTGCGGCTCACGGTGGTCAGCGTATCGTCCTTGAAGTTGAGCAGGAGCGCTTCCTTGCGGGTGGTGTCGGCGGTCATGGACATCATCATCCTCGTCTATATATACGCAGTATATAAAGCGCTCGGACTCGATTCAAGCTGGGAATGGGACGATGCGAGCCTGGGGATCACGCTGCACCTCGTGAACCCGGCAATCCGCTACAGTTATACGCTCATCCGCCGGCGCTCCCGCGCCGGCGGATCGTCAAGGAGGAGAGACCATGAATCGCCAGATCGCATCTGCACTGTCGGTGCTCGGCCTAGCCGCCGGCGCCGCGCTCGCGCAAGGGTATCCCGCCAAGCCGGTGCGCGTGATCGTCCCCTTCCCCCCGGGTGGGGGGGTGGACACGGTGGCGCGCGTGGTCACCCAGAAGTTCCCGGAAAGCTGGGGGCAGCAGGTGATCGTGGAGAACCGGCCCGGCGCGGGCGGCAACATCGCTGCGGACCTGGTCGCCAAGTCGGCGCCCGACGGCTACACCGTGCTCATCACCACCACCGGTCACGCGGTGGCGCCGAGCCTGTACCGCAAGCTGCCGTTCGACGCCATCAAGGACTTCGCCGCGGCGAGCCAGATCATCTCGACCTACCTGGTGTTGGTCGCTAATCCCTCCATGCCGGCCACTTTCAAGGAGCTTCTCGCGCTGATGAAGTCGCAGCCCGGCAAGCTCAACTACGCGCACACCGGGCTGGGCGTCGCGCCGCACCTGGTCGGGGAGATGTTGCGCATCGCCACCGGGGCCAATTTCGTGCAGATCGGCTACAAGGGCGACGCGCAGACGATCCCGGCGCTGCTCGCCAACGAGGCGCAGTTCGCGTTCACGCCGCCGACCACCTCCGTGGGGCACGTCAGGGCCGGCAAGCTGCGCGCGCTGGCCGTGTCCGGCGCGGCGCGCGGCTCGGCGTTCCCGGACACTCCCACCATCGCCGAGGTCGGCTTTCGCGACGCCACCTACAACGGCTTCGTGGGCTTCTTCACCGCGGCCGGGACGCCGCGCGAGATCCTGGCGCGCATCGCCTCCGAGACCGCGCGCTCGGTGCGCCTGCCGGATGTTGCCGACAAGATCCCGAGCTGGGGAGGACAGGCCGCGGGCACGGGGCCGGAGGAGTTCGCTGCCCTGTTCCGCGCCGAGGTGGAGCGCTACGGGAAGCTGATCAGGCAGGTGAACATACCGCTGGTGGATTGAGAGCTGACGTTCCCGTCCACGCGGCGCGAGAAGGCGCTCGCTCACATGTCCGCCGGCGCCACCGAGGCCTGGATCGTGTTTCCCCAGTCGCGACAGGTCGAGATCCACGACCGGTTCGGGCGGTGCGAATCGACCGGGTTCCCGGTCGATATCGCGGCGCTATTCGTCTGAGCCGCTGGCAGGCCCCGCAGCGCGGTACGGCGCGCGGGCCCTGTTTCGGGCGGATCCCCCCAGGCGGTGGCGCCCGCGCGCCTCAGGCGTCCCGCGTCAGCTCGATCAGCCCCGCCGGGAGCAGCCTCGCGCTCCAGCCCTCGGGCACGTTGGTGGTGGTGGCGTGGTCGTCGATGAGGCAGGGGCCGGCGAGGGCGGCACCGGGCTTCATCCCCTCGCGCTCGTGCACCTCGAAGCGCAGGAACCGCCCGGCCTTCGCGGACCAGACCTCGCGGCTGGTGGATGCCCGCGCCGCGCCCGGGGCGGCGTCCTCGGCGAGGTCGTGCTTCGCCCCCAGCGGCGCCTGGCAGGAGACGCGCAGCGACACGATCTGCACTCGGATCGGGCTCACGTGCCCGTAGCGCTCGAGGTAGGTGGCGTCGTAGGCACGCCTGAGCGCCGCGGGCGAGAGGTCCTCCCCGAGCCTCACCTTCACCGTCTGGTCCTGGCCGCGGTAGCGCATCTCGGCGTAGTTCTCGAAACGCAGCCACGCCTGCGGCCCGAGGTGGGCGCTGACCGAATTCGCCAGGCCTTCCTGCAGCACCCCGAGCGCAGCGGCGAGGCCCTCGACGCGCTCACCCGAATCCGGCAGCTCGGTGGTCCAGGTCTGTGAGGCGTCGTAGCGCGCGTCGGCGAGCAGCATGCCGAAGGCCGAGAAGTGCGCCGGCATTCGCGGTACGAGCAGCGTCGAAATGCCCAGCTCCTCGGCCAGCTCCGCGGCGTGCAGCGGCCCGTTGCCGCCGTAGGCGACCAGGGTGAAATCGCGCGGGTCCTTGCCGCGCTCGATCGACACGCGCCGCAGGGCGCCGGACATGGTCACGTTGGCGATCTGGATGATGCCGGCGGCCATCTGCCGGGCGTCGTAGCCGAGCTTCGCACCCAGCTTCTCCAGCGCGCGCCGGGAGAGCGAGGCGTCGATCATCATCTCCCCGCCGAGGAAGCGGCTCGGGTCCAGGCGCCCGAGCTGGATGTTGGCGTCGGTCACGGTGGGCTGCTCGTTGCCCAGGCCGTAGGCCGCCGGCCCGGGGTGCGCGCCGGCGCTCTTGGGCCCGATGTGCAGCGAGCCGAGCTCGTCGATCCAGGCGATGCTGCCGCCGCCCGCACCCACCTCGACCACGTCCACCACCGAGGTCTGCAGCGGGTAGCCGTGCTCGAAGCCGCCGACGTAGTAGAGCGAGTCGAAGCTCACCGCGCCGTCCTGGACGAGCGCCGCCTTGGCGGTGGTGCCCCCCATGTCGAAGGTGAGGAGGTTTCTGCGCTCGATGCGCTCGCCGAGCTTCATCGAGCCGGCGATGCCGCCCACCGGGCCGGATTCCATCAGCAGCACCGGCAGCCGCTTGACGGTGGGCGCGTCGGCGACGCCGCCGTTGGATTCCATCAGGAAGAACCTGCCGCGGAAACCGCGCCGCGCGAGCAGCGCTTCGAGCGTGCCGAGGTAGCGGCTCACCTTGGGGCCGACGAAGGCGTTGAGCACCGCGGTCGAGGTGCGTTCGTACTCGCGGTACTCGCGCGAGAGTTCGTGGGACGCGGTGACGAACCAGTCCGAGTACTTCGAGGCGATCTCGGCGGCGCGCCGCTCGTGCTCGGGGTTGCGGTAGGCGTGCAGGAAGCAGATGGCGATCGCCTGCGCCCCTTTCTTCTTTGCGGCCTCCAGCACCGTGAGCAGGTGCTGCTCGTCCAGCGGCACCGCCACCGTGCCGTCGGCGCGCATGCGCTCGCGCGCCTCCAACCGGAACTCTCGGGTCACGAAGGGTTCGTGGCGGCGGAACAGGTAGTTGAACGACTCGGTGCGGTTGCCGCGGCCGATCTCCAGCACGTCGCGAAAGCCTTCGGTGGTGACGAGGGCGGTGCGCGCGCCGTCTTTCTCCAGGCAGGCGTTGATGACCAGCGTGGTGCCGTGCACGAAGAGTTCGAACGAGGCGCCCGGCGCCGCGAGCCTGTCCAGGCAGTGTCCGATGCCGCGCGTCGGATCGTCGGGCGTGGTGGAGGCCTTGGCGAACCAGCGCTTGCCGGTCGCGGTGTCCACGGCGGCGAGGTCGGTGAAGGTGCCGCCGATGTCCACGGCGACGCGCAGGGTGGGGTTCGACGCGTTCATGAGAGTGTGGAATTCAGTCCGGTCCGTGCGGGGTACGAGATCTGCGATTTGACGACCGCTCCCAGGGATGCGAAAGAGCCGGCTGCTCCTCGATCCCGTTGCAATGCGCTCGCGCATTGCAACGGGATCGAGGACCGTGAATGTCCGGCGCCACCATCACGCCCTGGGACCGATAGCCGCGCGAACCGGTGGTCGACACAGCGGCAGCCTGCTGGGAGGCACGGTGCGCGCTGCGTTCGTCCTGGGCCGCGGTTCTACTTCAGTTCCAGGTTCAGCCCCCGGATGCGGTCGGCGAACTCCTTGCGCGAGCGCTGCAGCCGCGCGGATTCTAACAGCCGGGCGCCGCAGCACCGCGCGAACGGCGTGAAGCTCACGCCGCCTGCGGCGGCGGTCGGCAAGCAGCCGGGCGCCGCTGTTCGCGCCGGGCGCGCGCGGGCTCCGCGGTGTGCTCGGGTAATATGCCTTCTCCTCCAGCACATCCCTCCCGCCATGGACCGCTCGCTCCTCGTCGCCCGCCGGGAAGGCGCCGAATGCCGCCTGCTGCCGCAGTTCGCCAACCGCCACGGCCTGGTGACCGGGGCCACGGGCACCGGCAAGACGGTGACGCTGCAGGGACTGGCGCAGGGCTTTTCCTCGATCGGCGTGCCGGTGTTCATGGCCGACGTCAAGGGCGACCTCGCGGGCATGGCCTGCCCGGGCGGCGGCAACGCGAAGATCGAGGAGCGCTTCGGGATGCTGGGCGTGAAACCGCAATACGAGGCCTGCCCGGTGGTGTTCTGGGACGTGCTGGGCGCCTGCGGCCACCCGGTGCGCGCGACCGTCTCCGACATGGGACCGCTGCTGCTGTCGCGCATGCTCGGTCTGAACGAGACCCAGGAGGGCGTGCTCAATATCGTGTTCAAGGCGGCCGACGACAACGGGCTCGCGCTGCTCGACCTGAAGGACCTGCGCGCGATGCTCACCTTCGTGGCGCAGAACGCCGCGCGCATCCGCGCCCACTACGGCAACGTCTCGGCGGCATCCGTGGGCGCGGTGCAGCGGGGCCTGCTGACACTCGAGTCGCAGGGCGCCGAACGCTTCTTCGGCGAGCCGATGCTCGACATCGCGGACCTGATGCAGTCCGACGACAAGGGCCGCGGCGTGGTGAACATCCTCGCCGCCGAGAAGCTGTTCACTTCGCCGCGGCTCTACGCCACGTTCCTCCTGTGGATGCTGGCCGAGCTGTTCGAGAACCTGCCAGAGGTCGGCGACGCGGACAAGCCGAAGCTGGTGTTCTTCTTCGACGAGGCGCACCTGCTCTTCGACGAGGCGCCCAGGGCGCTGCAGGACAAGATCGAGCAGGTGGTGCGGCTGATCCGCTCCAAGGGCGTCGGGGTGTACTTCGTGACGCAGAGCCCGCTGGACGTTCCCGAGACGGTGCTCGGGCAGCTGGGCAACCGGGTGCAGCACGCGCTGCGCGCGTTTACGCCCAGGGACCAGAAGGCGGTGCGCAGCGTCGCGCAGACCATGCGGCCCAGGACGGGCCTGGACATCGAGAAGGCGATCACCGAACTGGGCGTGGGTGAGGCGCTGGTGTCGCTGCTCGACGAGAAGGCGCGGCCCGGCGAGACCGAGCGGGCGTACATCGTCCCGCCGGGTAGCCGCTTGGGGCCGATCAGCGATGCCGAGCGCAAGGCCGTCATCGAGGCCTCCACGCTGCGCGGCCACTACGAGAAGCAGGTCGACCGCGAGTCGGCGTACGAGGTGCTCGCCGCGCGCGCGGGGCAGGCGGCCGCGTCCCCGGCCGGTGCGCCCGCCGGTGCGGCGCCCGCCGGAAGCTCCGCGCCGTCGCCGACCGCGGGGGTGCTCCAGGACTTGTTGTTCGGCCGCACCGGGCCTCGCGGAGGCCGCGGCACCGAAGGCCTGGTGCAGGCGGCTGCCAAGAGCGCGGTGCGCAGCATCGGCTCGCAGGTCGGCCGCGAGCTCATCCGGGGCGTGCTGGGGTCGCTGCTCGGGCGCCGCCGCTGAGGCGGCGCAGGTCGAGGCGAACGGCATGCGCGTGCGCTGCCCGCGCCGGGCGGCGACTGTGCCGGCTGGACAATGAATTCCGCCAGATACCTCTGTCCAGCATTACCGATAAGGGACGATTCCATGCCACGACGCATCGCAGTAGAGGAGGCCTTCGTCACCGACGAGATCGCGAAGGAGTGGGGCAAGGCGCTCTCGAGCAAGTTCGCCGAAACCGGCTTCCGCGCGATGGGCGCGAGCATCCTCGCGGACAACCCCGGCACGAAAATGGTCCACGCGCGGCTCACCGACCTCGGCGCCGGTCGCATCGCGCACATGGACGCGACCGGCATCGACATGCAGGTGATCTCGATCACCTCCCCGGGCGTGCAGGTGTTCGACGCCGTCACCGGGACGGCCCTGGCGAGGCAGGCGAACGACGTGCTGGCCGAGGCCGTGCGGCGGCACCCGGCCCGCTTCGCCGGTCTCGCGGCTCTCGCCCCCCAGCACCCGCACAGCGCGGCCAGGGAACTGGAGCGCGCCGTCGGGCAGCTCGAGCTGCGCGGGGCGCTCATCAACTCGCACACCATGGGCGAATACCTCGACGACCCGAAGTACTGGCCGATCTTCGAGGCGGCGCAGGCGCTCGATGTTCCCATCTACCTCCACCCGCGCGAGCCTGCGCCGTCGATGGTCGGGCCGTACCTCGACTACGGGCTGTACTGGGCCGGCTGGGGCTTCGCCGCCGAGACGGGGCTGCACGTCATGCGGCTCATCATGGGGGGGGTGTTCGTGCGTTTCCCGAAGTTGAAGATCATCCTCGGCCACATGGGCGAGGGCATGCCCTTCTGGCTGCAGCGCATCGACAACCGCTACCGGCTGGGCGTGAAGATCGGCGCGCACGGCTCGCTGCCGCGGCTGCCAAGCGAATACTTCCTGGAGAACTTTGTCATCACCACCAGCGGCGTGATGCACGACGGGGCGCTGCGCCTGTCGCTGGACGTGCTCGGCGTGGACCGGATCATGTTCGCGGCGGACTACCCCTACGAGTCGGTGGAGGACGGGGTGAAGTTCATGGACGGGACGCCGGTGACCGAGGAGGAGCGCACGAGGATCTACTCGGGGAACGCCGAGAAGCTGTTCAGGCTGCCGGCGGGCCGAGAGCGGGCGGCGGCGCCATGAGCCGAGGTGCAATACCACGCATTCCTTTGCGTCCCTGTCGTCACATCACGGGTATCACGGTTGTTGTTCCCGTGTCCATTGCGCTCGCAGACTGGGAGACCATCCGTGGTGATCTCGCAGACCAGGAGAGCGGCAACCCGTAGCTGTTACGGGCTACCACGGCCTGATGGCTCTGCTGGGCGCGTGACCTGGCATTCGCGGGGCCGGCACCCGCGATCCGCAGGGCAGCGAGGAGGTCCGGCGGTATTTCGAGGGGGCGACCGAGATCCCCAGGCCGCAGACGCAGAAGCTCGCCAAGGCGGCTTCGACTCACGGTATCCAATTCTTACCACTGATCCGTCATCCTCCCGCTCTCTGCGCTGCGGGCCGGCATGGGGCAATTTGTCATAGGCCGCGTAGCACGCGAAGCGGGGCGAGCTCAAGCGCCAACATCCGGCGCACCGGCAGGCAATACCGGCTTCGCCGGCGGATTGAATCACTTATTCGTTCGCGTTCGTGCGCTCTACCCGCCGACGTTGAATGAGCGCCCAGACCATGCATGCCACCACTGCGCCGTTGACGAGGAACACCGAAGCGCGAAACACGCTGGGATGCTTCCACCAGGCATACGCTTCGATTGGCATGTAGATGACTGCGCTGAGCGCGGCAAGGAGCTCTGCCCAGACTCGCTCGAAATACAGACCGTACGCCTCGAGCAGACGCACAGCCGCATAGGCCGCGGCACCGATTGCCAGCAGCTCAAGCCTGGCGTCATGGATGTTCGCAGCGGCGTCGAGGAAGATGCGTGGATACTTTGAAGCCGGATTCAGGTGCGCATGTTCGATGAGCTTCGCGGCGAGCGCGTGAAGATCCTTGTGAATGAGCGCGAGCAGTCCCGACGCGGCCGCGAGCACGACCAGACCCTTGAACGCCTCGAGGTACGCGACGGCTCGGACGGCGGTGTGGTGATTCATCGAGAACCTCTGAGAACCGGCGTTGTTCGTTTCACGCGGTCCTCTTCACCGGCGGGAGAGGCCAGACGCCGCGTCAGCCTGCCTTGGCGGCGACGGCCTCGACCTCGATCTTCAGCGCCGGCCGGGCAAGGCCGCTGATGACAAGGATCGCCGCTCGCGGCGTGAGGTCACCCATGATACGGTCGCGAACCGCGAAGAACTCGTCGCGATAGGCCCGATCGGTGAAGTCAGCGTTGAAGCGAACGATGTCCGCGAACGACATGCCGGCGGCTTCGAGGACTGACTCGAGACGCCGGAAGATCTCCTCCGACTGACCGGTCGCGGACTGGGCTGTGGTGCCATCGGGGCGGGTGTCCACCTGACCACTGGTGAGCATGTAGCGCGCGCCCGCCGGCACCTCGACGCCGTGGGCCACCTTGTTGGTGTGCGGGTAGATCGAATCGAGGGCATGCATGGCCGAAATGAGGTGCTCCCGAGCCTAGCACTGATCCGCCACCCTCCCGCTCACTGCGC
>JADLDQ010000257.1 GCA_020846575.1 Burkholderiales bacterium | reverse complement strand
CGTCGCGACGGCGGCGTCGCAGGCGGTGCCGCCCGCGCGCAGCGCCCGCATCCCGGATTCCACTGCGAGCGGATGGCCGGCAACCACCATTCCGTGCTTGGCGACAACCGTCCGGTCCGTGGCGCCGGCAGTACAGGCAAGCGCCGCCGCCGACGTCGCCACGATGCAGGCCGCGGTCGTGCGAAATTGCTTGGATGAGAAAACGTTCATGTCCTCTCCTTCAGCGAACTGTCGTCGAACGGGTTTTCCGTGTCTTGCGCAGACACTCTACCACCCGGCGTGAGAAAAACAAACGCAGCGATTTCGAGCGCTCGCCGCAGGAATCCGCGGGTGCCGCCTGCAGCACGGCCCACGTTCGCGTCCAACCCGGTCCTCCTGCCCTCGCGCTGTCAGTCGGTCTTGATGCCCGCGGCCTTCACCACCCGCTCCCACTTCGCGATTTCGCTGCGGATCAGCGCACCGAACTGTTCCGGGGTTCCGCCGACCGGCTCCATGGCGCTCGCTTCGAGGCGCTTGCGCACGTCCGGCAGATCGAGAATACCGCGGAACTCGGCGTTGAGCCGTTCGACGATTTCGGCCGGCGTTGCCGCAGGAACGATCACGCCTTGCCAGTCTCCGACCTGAAAACCCGCGAGCCCCGCCTCCGCGACGGTGGGCACCTCGGGTAGCGGCGCCATGCGCACCGGGCCGGTCACCCCGAGCGCGCGCAGCTTGCCCGCCCTGACGTGGGGCAGGGTTGGAGCCGAGGCCCCGAAAAGGATCGATACCCGGCCGGCGATCACGTCGGTCAGCGCCGGCAGCAGGGTCTTGTAAGGAACGTGCACCATGTCCACCCCGGCGTGGATCTTGAAGAACTCGCCCGACAGGTGGGCGCGCGTGCCGTTGCCTCCCGAGGCGTACGGGAACCTGCCGGGGTTCGCCTTGAGCAGGGCGATCAGTTCGGGCACCGAGTGCGCCGGCAGCGCCGGGTTCACCACCAAGATGTTGTACTGCCAGACGAGTTGCACGACCGGAGCGAGATCGCGCAACGTGTCGTATTGCAACGGATAGAGCGAGGGTGCGACGGTGACCGGCATCGGCATGATGCCGATCGAATGACCGTCCGGCGGCATCTTCGCCAGCTGCGCCATGCCGATCGTCCCGCCGGCGCCGCCGCGGTTCTCGACCACCACCGGCTGCCCCAACGCGTCGGAGAGCCTGGGAGCGAGCAGGCGTGCCAGCACGTCGATAGGGCTTCCCGGGAATACCGCGACGAGGAAGCGGACCGGCTTGAACGGGTAGGCTTGACCCCGCGCCGGCTGCGCGGCGAGGAGCGCGGCGGTGAGGAGCGCGACGGCGAGGAGCGCGGCGGCGAGCGGCAGCTTCGACTTCATGCGGCTCCTCCCGTCAAGGGATGCTTCGGGGTCGGTCGCGCCGATGGGTAAGCGAGGCTATCCGCGGTACGGACCGACTCTCCCGTCGCAGGCCGGCCTATCGGGCCCACGGGGCTGCGGCCGGCGAGCACACGATCGGTGTTACGTCGAATCCGGCAAGCTGCCGAACGCCGCATCCCGCGGGTATTGCCGGGAAACCACGGGGCAATCTACTCCGTCGGGGCCAGCCGGGCAATACCTTGCCCGAGTAATGCGCGGGGCGCCTCGCCAGGAGCGACCGGCCACGCGATATCGGGTACCGGATGGCAGGTGCGCAGCGTCCTGCGCCTGCCGCCTGGCGAATCCTGCGCGGCCGGCGGTGCGCGTGCCCTCG
The DNA here is from genome assembly GCA_020846575.1 of Burkholderiales bacterium. Taxonomy (GTDB): domain Bacteria; phylum Pseudomonadota; class Gammaproteobacteria; order Burkholderiales; family SG8-39; genus JADLDQ01. The sequence continues at coordinate 8,142 of JADLDQ010000257.1, read as the reverse complement.
CGCTACGCGGGTGAGTGTGCCGGATCCTCGCACGCTCGAGCAGCGGAGACGACCCGCCGGACATATGACTCGGCTGCGCCGCTTCGCGATCGGCCTCTCCAGATTCTGGCCCGTGCACGGCGTCGCCCCGGCCATGCGACGATCCAGCGGCGGCGCTGCGAGAAACCGTCTCTTCATGAGCAGGCCTCGGTTTGGCGGCGGGCGGCGCGCCGCGACGCGAGCGCACAGTCTCCCGCGGCGGATGGATTGGCGCGCGCCCGCGACATCGGCCGCGCGCTGCGGCGACCCCGGGTCGCGGGCCGGCGAATCGTCCTGAAGGGTCCTCGGCCATGGCACAATGCGCTGCCGATCGGCGTCTTGTCTGCGGGGGCGGCCAATGGATGCGCAACGCGAGATCAGCGAGCAAAGGCTGAAGTATCGGGACATCCTCTACGGCGATGATCAACTGGGCCCCTTCCCCACGCAGCTTCTCAAGCGAGTCCCGCGGCCGACCAGCGAAGTCGTCGGTCCGATAGAGCGGCGCGACCCGCGCGAGAGCGTCTTCGCAAGGTCGGCCAGGGGCGACTTCGGCGAAGAGATCCAGCGGCAGTTCCGGCGAATGACCGGTCGCTATCCGCTCGGCGCGGCGCTGGTCGACCTGCAAAGGCACATCGCCGCCGTTTCCACGAAGCGCGTCGAGGTGGCGCCCCGCAGGGCGCCGATCCCGCGTGACCCGCGCGTATTGAGCCGTCACTTGAAGAGCCTGGGCTATTTCCTGGGCGCCGACATCATGGCGGTCGCGAGGCTCCCGCAGTCGGCCGTCTACACCCATCGGATGAACGGTGAGCCGATCGATGCGCGCTTGCGCTACGCCATCGTTTTCGTCAACCGCAAACACGAGCCGACGATCCGCGCTTCCAACGGCTGGGAACAGATTGTCGATCCGGCCAGCTTCCAGGCGTATCAACGCCTGGCGCTGCAGACCGAGGTGGCCGCCGACTACATCCGGCGCCTGGGATGGGCCGCCGAGCCTTCGCACATGTACGACTATCTGACGCTGATGCCGCAGATACTGCTCGAGGCAGGCATCGGCGAGGTGTGCAGGATGGGCATCGTGCTCAACCCCTTCCTGGGAACCAATTTCAAGTCTGCCTGCGTCCTGACCGATCTCGAACTGGAAACCGACGGCCCTGTCGATTTCGGTCTCCAGGATTACTGCGCGAACTGCGACATCTGCGCGCGGCAATGCCCCGCCGGCGCCATCGCGCGAGGCGAGCAGGTCGTCCACAACGGCTATCGCACCTGGAAGCTGAATGCGGAGGCGTGTTCGAGATTCGCGGTCCTGAACAAGGAAGGCTGCGTGTGCGGCCGGTGCACCAAGGTCTGCCCCTGGCACAGGCCGGACAGCGAGCCGCGTGACTTTGCCGGCTGGGACGGCGGCCTCGACACCCTGCACAGGAGCGTCGACGCCCAGCGGCGAAGACTCATCGAGAACGACTGCGTGGACCCGCTGGAGAGAACCCATAAGTGGTGGTTCGAACTGGACGAACTTCCGGATGGAACGCTTTCGCTGCCGTCGGACCGCAATACGCACAAAGTGTGCCGCCGGCATCCGCTGGCAAAGGAGCCTTGCGACTGACCGGGCAGGCGCGGCGCGAGACCGGAATATCCTGCAAGATTGCCGAAACGACAGCTCGCAAGGCCGAAGACCAAGGGGAGAAGGACGCCGTGAGGACAGATCCGCAGCAATCGAGCGTTCGCGAGTCGGGCCTCGCGGCGCGTTCCCGGGGCGGCGTCGCCGCGCTTGCGCTTGCGCTCGGTTGCGCCGGCGCATATGCGCAGGAGTTCCCGTCGCGTGCGATACGCCTGGTCGTTCCGCAGCCGCCCGGCGGCGGCACCGACATCCTGGGCCGCAACGTGGCGCAGAAGCTGACCGCGGCGCTGCGCCAGCCCGTGATCGTCGAAAACCGTGTCGGTGCCGGCTCCATCATCGGCACCGACCTCGTCGCAAAGGCGGCCCCGGACGGCTACACGCTGCTGGTGGGGGGTATATTCAACATGGTGATGAACAAGGCGCTGGTCAAGGACCTCCCCTACGACCCGGGGCGCGATTTCGTACCGATCGGCTACATCTCAGCGTATCCGTTCGTGCTGCTCGCGCGCGCCGACCTGCCGGTGAGCACACTGGCCGAACTGGTGAAGTACGCGAAGGAGCGCCCGGGCAAACTCACCTACGGTTCGGCGGGCATCGGTACGCTGCAGCACGTCTGGGGCGCGATCCTGGTGAAGAGCCTGGGCCTGGACATGCTGCACGTGCCGTTCAAGGGCGCGGCGGCCGCGCATCAGGAAATGATGGCCGGCCGGCTCGATATCATGTTCGATAACATGTCCGCCTCGAAGCAGTACGTGGAGTCCAGGCGACTGAAGGGGCTGGTGATCTCCGCGACCGCGCGCACCCCGCACCTGGCCAGCGTGCCGACGGTCAACGAGAGCGGCCTGGTCAAGTTCGACGGGGAAAGCTGGTTCGGGATCTTCGCACCGGCGGCCATACCGGCCCCGGTGGCGGCGAAGCTCCGGGACACGCTCGCGGCCGTCATCCGCGAGCCGGAATTCGTCGCGCCCATCGAGCGCGGCGGGGGGCGCATACTGGACGTTCCTCCCGCGCGGCAGCAGCAGTTCATGCGCGAGGAGATCGAGCGCTGGGTGCAGATGGTGCGGCAGTACGCGGTGACGACCGATTAGTGCCGCCGCCTCGACCGTCGCCTCACCCCTTGCACCGGCCGTGGCCGGCTTCGGCGCGGTTCCTCTTGCGGAGTGCACGTGAGCAAGTCGCGATACGACGGCGTCGTCATCGGTGCCGGCCATAACGGGCTCATCACGGCGGCGTACCTGGCCAGGGCCGGACTCCGGGTGGCGGTGTTCGAGTCGAGGCCGAACGTCGGCGGGGCTTTCTCGACCGAGGAACTCACGGTCCCCGGATTCAAGCACCTGATCCACGCCATCCATTGCAAGTTGCATGACAGTCCCGTCAACTTCGACCTGGCGCTGGAACGCCGCGGGGTGTCCTACCTGTTCCCGGAGCCCAAGAAAGCCTTCATCCGGCACGACAGCTATTTCGTCTATCACCAGGACGTGGAAGCGAACGTTCAGTCGATCAAGCGCATTTCCCCGAGAGACGCCGAGACCTACCGGAAGGTCGCGAGGAAATGGCAGCAGTGGTACCTGGACTTCATTCTGCCGGAGATGTACTCCGCGCCCAGCCCGCCGCAGGAGTGGGAGGCCTGGATACGGAATCGACCCGGAGGACGCGAATATCTCGAGGTGGTCCGCGGCTACAGCCCCGTGGAATACGCCAACGAGCTGTTCGAGTCGGAGTTCTGCCGGCTGTCGGTGATCCGAGCGGTTGCCTCGGCCGAGTACGATCCGGCCTGCAAGGGCATTCCCGCGCTGGTGTTCTCGTTCATCGTGAGCTGGTTCGCCGGCAAATCCTCGCTGGTGAGCGGCGGAACCCGGCGCGCTGCCGAGGCGCTTGCCGGCTTCGTGACGGAGCACGGCGGCGAGATCTTCGAGGCCCAGCGCGTCGAGCGCATCCTCGTCGAGAACGGCGTTGCCACGGGAATCGCCCTGAGCGACGGGCGTGAAGTCCGTGCGGAGCGCTTCGTTGCCAGCTCGATCGACCCGGTGCACACGTTTCTTTTCATGATCGGCGAGGATCGGCTCCCTGAGACGATCCGGCAGAAGGTGCGCGACTACAAGTTCAAGGGAACGACCCTGCTGCGCGTGCACCTCGCCCTGAGGGAGCAGCCGGTCTTCAAGATCTCCAGTCGTGACCCTTCGATCAACAGCGCGTGGAAACTCACCATCGGTTTCGAGTCCCCGGGAGATTTCCTCAAGCTGGGAGCGCAGGCGAGCGCGGGACGCATTCCCGAGATCGTCGGCCTGGATGGCGGGATCATCTCGGTCCATGACCCTTCCCAGGCGCCGCCCGGCCGCCATACGGCCTACATCGCCATTCCAGCGCCGTTCGAGCTGGCCGACGGAGGCGCGGGACGCTGGGTGGACGTGTCCAGAGAGGCCGCCGAGCGCATGCTGGAAAAGCTCAGGGAATACGCGCCCAACATGACTCCGGAGAACATTCTCGGCCGCTTTGCCTATACGCCGAAGGACATCGAGGAATACCTGCCCGACATGGTGAGCGCCGACATCTGCCAGGGCATGATCTGCCCGGAGCAGTTGGGCTACAACAGGCCGTGGCCGGGAATGTCGAGGTACCGGACCTTCATCGACGGGCTTTACCTGTGCGGCGCCGCGGCGCATCCGGGCGGACACGCCACCGGCGCGCCGGGATACAACGCGGCCAATGCCATCGCCGAGGATCTCGGCATCGCGAAATGGTGGCCGGCATTCGAGCCGAGAAAGGTGGTGACGTTATGAGGTCCGGATGCGTGCGCCGGAGGCGTCGCGGCAGGCGATAGCGGCGAGGGGACGAGCGTGCGCGCAAGAGTCGCGGTGATCGGCGCCGGCGTCATGGGTCACGGCATCGCTCAGGCCTTCGCCGCATCCGGGTCGGAAACGACCCTGATCGACACGCATGCGGGGGCGCTGCGAACGGCGCTGGTGAGGATCCGCCAGAACCTGAGCACCCTCGTGGGGCTCGAGGTGATGAGTGCGGCACAGGCGCGCTCGGCGCTCGGCAGGATCAGCGTCACCACCCGGCTTTCCGAGGGCGTCGCCGGAGCCGACTTCGTGCAGGAGACCATTCCCGAGGACCTGCGCTTGAAGCGCAGCCTGTTCGCGAGTCTGAGCGAACTGCCGGAAAGGGCGATCATCGCGAGCAACGCGGCCACCATTCCGATCAGCCGGCTCGCCGCGTCGATGAAGGCGAGACGGCGCATGATCGGCGCACACTGGATCGGCCCGCCGCACATCGTGCCGGTGGTGGAAGTGATTCCCTCGAAATGGACCGCGCCCGTGGTCACGCGGCGGACGCGAGAGATCTTGACCGGAGCCGGAAAAGTTCCGGTGGTGTGCGCCGACATACCCGGCAAGATCATCCTGAGGATACAGTTCGCCATGCTGAACGAGGCGATCCACCTGCTCGACATCGGCGCGGCCAGCGCACAGGACATCGACACGGCCGTAAGGCTCAGCACCGGGCTGCGGCTGCCGGTGTTCGGACCGCTCAGGCAGAGCGACTTCGTCTCCACCCACGGGAATACGCTCAAGGGCCTGAGGTTCCTCTACGGCGCCACGGGCGACAAGAAGTACAGACCGTCGAAGCGGCTTGCCGGTATGGTGAAAAAAGGCGAGCAGGGAATCTGGACGGGCAAAGGCTGGTATGCCTATTCCGAGGACTATGAGACGCTGGCGAGGCGGCGTGACCGGGTCCTCGTTCGGTTGCTGTCGATGCTCGGAAAGATCGGGGACCGCGGGATCAATCGGCCGCTTCACGGCAAGCGGAATCGATCGGCGGCGCGGGGCGGCGGCTGAGCGATCCCGCGCGCGCGGAGCGCCCGCGCCTCGACTGCGGCCTTACTTGCGGGAGAGCACCCAGCCGATCAGCGTCAAGAGCTCGTCGTCCGAGAGCGCCGGCGCAGGCGGCATCGGCACCTGACCCCAGGCGCCCTGGCCGCCGGAGCGGACCTTGGCGGCGAGGCGCGCGGCGGCGCCTGCGTCGCTCGCGTAGCGCTGCGCAACCTCCCGGAACGAGGGGCCGACCACGCGCTGGTCGAGCGTGTGGCAGCCGCTGCAGGCATGCGCATCGAGCAGCCTCGCCACCGGGTCGCCGCCGCCGGCGAGCGTGTCGGGCGCGGCCGGCGGTGCCGGGTCCCGGCCGTAGTAGGCGGCGAGGTAGTCGAGGATCACCGCCATCTCCTCGTCGGTCATCGGCGCGCCGCGCTCGCGCATGTTCTTCAGGTTGTCGGCCCATTCGCCGCGCGACAGGGGGGTCCTGCGGATGTGCTCCAGCTCGTGGCAGATCTTGCACTTGTTCTCCGTGAGCGTGGCGCCCGGGCCGGAAACCAGCTTGTCGGGGGCCTGGGCGGCCGCGAGCGAGGCCGCCAGGCCGAGCGCGACGCCGAGCTCAAGCTTCAACCAGCACCCCCACGCGGTGCACGCCGTTCCAGAAGTAGCCAAGGGGGTTCCAGGCGCTGACCATCGGCTGCGCGTTACCGCGCTCGTCCCAGGCGCGCGCGAGGAACGTCAGGTAGCCGAAGCGCTGCGGCTGGTACTCGAAGGTGAAGGTGCGCCAGGCATACGGGTCGCCCCGCGCAGCCAGGCGCGCGCGCTGCCAGGTCACGCCTTCGTCCACCGAGATCTCGACGCGGGCGATGGAGCCTTCGCCCACCCAGGCGCGGCCGCGCACGGTGATGCGCTCGGCGCCTTTGACGCGCGCGTTCTGCGCCGGGAAGGTGATCATCGACTTCACCGGCCAGGACTGGGTCGAGACCGTGTCGGGCGGCATCTTCTGGCCTGGCTCGATGGCGAATTTCGGCGTCACGTAGCTGCCGGTCATGTAGGTGCCCTTGAACGGCGCATCGAGCACCGTGAGCGTGTGCACCCACTTGGTCGAGGCCGAACCGACCCAGCCCGGCACCACCAGGCGCAGCGGAAAGCCGTGGACTCTGGGCAGCGGCACGCCGTTCATGTCCCAGGCGAGCAGCGTGTTCTCGTCCATCGACTTGGCGATCGGCACCGAGCGGATCACGGGGGCCGCGGTGGCGATCATGCCGGGGTCGCCGCCCTGGCCGGCGACATGCGCGGCGCCGGACTTGAGCCCGGCGGCCTTCAGCACGTCCGCGACGCGCACGCCGGTCCACTTCGGGCAGCCCATGCCGCCGGTCTGTCCCCAGGCAGTACCGCTCGCCCTCGGCTGGAAGTTCGTGCGGCCCGAGCCGGCGCACTCGAGCATGCCTTGCAGCGTGACCACGGGGAAGCGCTGCTTCAGGTCCTCGACAGAGAACGAGAGTTCCCTGTCGACCAGACCTTTCACGGTGACGCGGTGCTGCGCGGCATCCAGGTCCGGGGTGAGCAGGTTGTTGCGCACGAACATACGCTCGTTCGGCGTCACGTCGAAGTCGTGATCATGCGCCGCCACCGAGCCCGTCAGCGGCCGCTCCGAATGGTATTGCATCGAAGCATGCTTCTCGGCCTTGACGGCCTCGTTGGCGATCGTGCCGGCCGGCTGCGCCGGCGCGGCGGCGGGCTTGTCCTGCGCGGCGGCCTCGCCCAGCAGCAGGTAGGCGCCGGCCCCGGCGACGCCCCCCAGGAACGTGCGGCGCGATTCGTCCATGGTTCCCCCCGTCTCTGTGATGGCGCCCAGTCTACGCTCGCGCGAATGCAGCGGGTGACGCCGCAGACCAGGACATCGAGGCCGCAGACCTGGATTGCGAATCGCCTGGTGGCGGCCGTCAAGGCGGTGCTGGCCTCCTGTGTCTGGAGAAGGAGTAGATTCGCGCTGTCACAATCAGGCCCTGCTCCGCCGTGCGGAGGCGGGCCGATGGATCGAGGGCGCCGGGCGCAGGCTCTGCGCGGAATTCTGGAGACATGGCGATGGCCGAAGCGACTCGCGTCAAGGAGATTCCGGAAGGCGAACTGAGCGCCGAGCAGGCCAAGGTGTTCAAGGACCTCGTCGCAGGGCGCGGCCGCTTGCTCACGCCCTACAAGATCTGGATCCATTCGCCCAGGCTTGCCGCCGCGATGGAGACGATCGGCACCTTTCTCAACAAGGCGAGTTCCCTCTCCGAGCGCGAGGTCGAACTGGTGATCTGCGTCATCGCCCACCACTGGCAGGGCGACTACGTCTGGACCGCGCACGCCAAAACCTGCCGTGACCTCGGCTACCCGCCGGCCGTGCTCGACGCGATCCGCGCCGGACGAGCGCCGCAGTTCGACAGCGAGCGCGAGGCTGCGGTGTACGAGCTGTGCGGGATCGCGATGGCGCCCGGCGGCGGCTCGGACGAGGTGTTCGAACGCGCCGAGCGGCTGCTGGGGCGCGACGGCATCGCCGAGGTGCTGGTGCTGCTGGGCTACTACAGTTCGGTCGCGATGGGCATGAAGCTGCACCGGGTGCCCCTGCCCGGTGCGGCGTAGGGGGACTCACCCGGAACGAGGCCGGCCCGGGCGAGCGCGAATCTCGAGTGACCCCCGCCTGACAAGGCCCGG
>JADLDQ010000486.1 GCA_020846575.1 Burkholderiales bacterium | reverse complement strand
CGAAGGGATAGTCCTTGCTCAAGCAGCGATCGACGACCACGCCCACGGAGCCGGCGTAGCGTCGCACGTCTGATGCTGCCTGGCCGGCCATCTCTACTTCTCGTCCTTCTCTTCCTGAAGATTTACGGTTTGAATCGCGGTTATCTCGCCCTGGTTGAATCTCCAGATCAAGCCGCTCACCGGGTAGCGCGACTCGCTCTTGAGGTGGCGGGCGAGCAGCCACATCTCGCAAATCGCCTGATCGTCGACCGTGGTGCTGGCGAGCATCTGGTCTCGCGACGGGATGATCACTATCAATCCGTCTTTAGCCTCGAGGTTCCTTTCCAGCGCGAGCATGACGTCGGAGACATTGACCAGGGACGCCACGTACTCGTCGAACTCGCGATCGCGAAAGCCTACCAGCCAGGGCTCGGTCTGAAAGTTCTGCACCTTGAATACCCGGGTGGTCAAGCCGCTTTCCAGCGCCCGCTTGCCCAGATTCTGCACGGCGATTGTGGCTATCTGAGCAGGGTCGGGGAAACAATTTAGGACGTCGCCGCGGTGCAACTCGATCGGCTCGTGGTCGAGATCGAGGACAAACTGCACGATCAACTGCTCTTCGGGACGGGCGACGAGCTCCTGAATAAGCAGCGGACCCTTCGGCAGCTTGAGCACGACCTCCTTCCCCTCGAGCATCGTCGTCTTGCCGTGCTGGGTGACGGGCTCGAGCATGACGTCCTTCATGATCGGCACGGTCTTCTCGAAAATCTGCCGGGCAGGATAGCGCGGCTCCGGCACCGTCCAGCTTATCTCGGTGGCGTAGGGCTCGATCAGGCTCTCCAGCTGCGAGGGCTCCTTGACGTACTGTTCGTAGACGCCCTTGAGCGGAATCGACAGGACCGGCTCGTTGTCTCCGTAGTGAAGCTCGACAATCAGAGGCTCCGGAGTCTGGAGCGGGATGTCGAACGGTGCCAGCCTCTCGTGGAAGTGCTGTGTGAATTCGGCTTCGCTCAGAATGTCTGCCATCTTGTTAGTCTCTGGATCTCGTGCTCTTTTTGTAGGTCGCCGGTGGCACCACTGGCAGTGTGCGGTGTAATGCTCTTTTATTTTAGCCGCGTCCTCGGCCCCTTTGTCATTGCTATCCGTTTGAGAGGCATCGGGGTCCGGGCAAGTGATAACGTGACCTAATGATACCCCTCAAGGGTTTCCGGAGATTGTCAATATATGGAAAGGGGAACCGCATATGCACGCTGAGCTGATAGCCGGTGTCGACTACAGCGGAGCCAGGGATGAGCCGCACACTGCCTGGCTGGCTGTCGGCAAGCT
>JADLDQ010000256.1 GCA_020846575.1 Burkholderiales bacterium | reverse complement strand
TTCGAGATCTCGGAGGATGGCGTGGCCAACATCACCGACCTGGCCACCGGCGAGGTGCTGCTGGCGCAGAACGTGGAGGAAGGCGACATCTGGCGCATGTGCCAGGTCAAGGACGCGCCGGTCCGCGACTGGGTCAAGCTCGCGGTCACGCGCGCGCGCAACTCGGGCATGCCGGCGGTGTTCTGGCTGGACCCGTACCGCCCGCACGAGGCCGAGCTGATCAAGAAGGTCAAGCTGTACCTGAACGATCACGATACCAGCGGCCTGGACCTGCGGATCATGAGCCAGGTGCGCGCGATGCGCTACACGCTGGAGCGCGTGATCCGTGGCCAGGACACGATCAGCGTCACCGGCAACATCCTGCGCGACTACCTGACCGACCTGTTCCCGATCATGGAACTGGGCACCAGCGCGAAGATGCTGTCGATCGTGCCGCTGATGGCCGGCGGCGGCATGTACGAGACAGGGGCCGGCGGCTCGGCGCCCAAGCACGTGCAGCAGCTGCTCGAGGAGAACCACCTGCGCTGGGATTCGCTCGGCGAGTTCCTCGCGCTGGCGGTGAGCCTCGAAGACCTGGGTCTGAAGACCGGCAACGAAAAGGCCAAGATTCTGGCGAAGACGCTCGATGCGGCCACCGGCAGACTGCTCGACAACCGCAAGTCGCCCTCGCGGAAGACCGGCGAACTCGACAATCGCGGCAGCCAGTTCTACCTGGCGATGTACTGGGCGCAGGAAATGGCGGCGCAGAAGGAGGACGCTGCGCTGGCGGCCTGTTTCGCGCCGCTCGCCAGGACGCTGGTCGAAAACGAGGGCAAGATCGTCGCCGAATTCGCCGCGGTGCAGGGCAGGGCGGCCGACATCGGCGGCTACTACCTGGCCGACGACGCCAAGGTCAAGGCCGTGATGCGACCGAGCGCGACCTTCAACGCGGCGCTGGCGGCGGCGCGCGGCTGACGCACGGCGCTTGCGCGGTCCGTGTGCGCTTCGCCGGCAGCGCTCGGGCGCCGCGGGATGGGGCGGCGGGCGCGGGCGCCCCTGCGCCGCGCCTCCAGCGCGCCGGTCGCGTCTACGGTTTTTTCTTCAGCCCGAGCTTGTCCACCAGCGCGGTGTTGGCGGCGCGGTCCTTGCGCAGGACCTCCTCGAGCGCCTCGCCGGCGAGCGGCGTCTTCTCGTAGAGCGCGTTCTGCGTGGCCACTTCGATATACGCCGGCGAGCGCGTCACCTCGGAGAATGCGGTGACCAGTCGCTTGACGAGCGCCGCGGGCATCGCTTTCGGTCCATACAGGTGCTGGATCGCAGCCCCGGTCAGGGGATAGCCCATTTCCCGAAGCGTGGGCACGTCGGAAGCGACCTCGAAGCGTTCGTCCTCGAACGAGGCGAGCAGGCGCATGGTGCCCGCGCGCACCTGGTTGGCCCAGCCGCCGGCTGAAAGGCTGCCGGCCGTCACATGGCCGCCCAGCAGGTTGGACATGACGCCCGCGTCGCCCTGGAACGGCACGACATTCAGGTCGACCTTCTCGTACGACGCGATGGCGCGAGTGATGATCTCGACCTTGGTTCCCAGCCCGGGAATGCCGACCGACACCTTTCCGGGGTTCTTGCGCGCGTGCTCGAGCAGTTCCTTCAGGGTGCGCTGAGGGCCGGAACCCTGCGTGACCATCCCGATGCGCTGGCGCGCGACCAGCATCAGCGCCGTGGTGGACTCGAGCAGGTCGGGGCGTATGTTCATGAAATGGTGTGCCAGGGTGAGCGCCGTGCTCGGGGTCAGGCCCAGGGTGTAGCCGTCGGCGGGCGCGGCGGCCACCTCGGTGATGGCGATCACGCCGCTCGCCCCGGGCCTGTTGACGACCACGACCTCCTGCGCGAGCAGCTTGCGGCCTTCCAGCGACAGGGCCCGGGCAAGAACGTCGGTCGATCCGCCGGGCGGAAAACCCACCAGCAGGCGCAGCGGCTTGGAGGGGAACTCCGCCTGCGCTGCGGCCGGTGATGATCCAAGCGAGATCGCTACGGTAAGCAGCGCCGCGATCGTTCGGATACTCATTGCTGGCTCCTCGGTCGGGGGGGGGTGCATTCGGCCACGACAGGGTGTACGGGAAGGGCCGGGGCTTTCTTGACCTGGATCAATGGCGGCAGTGCACCGGGAACATGGTTCGCATCATCCCGCGGCCTGGTCAGGACGCTCGGCTGCGGCGGGGTACACGCCGGCGTTCGGCCTGGTCACGCCGCCGCAGTCCTGGCGCATCCCGCTGCTCGAGTGCCACCTCCAGGCGCGCGTGCCGGCGGGCAAGTCAGTCCCGCCGCGGCGTGGCCCGCTCGCCCGTCGCAGACCTGCATCTCGAACCCCGGGGCTCTGCCGGCCGGCGCAAGAACGGGTGTTGCGTTGAAGGGGGCAAGCTGCGCAACGCCACGCCAGCGGGTATTACCGGCAATAGTCACCGATGGATACGAAGACGCTGACCGGTGATGAAGCCTTCCTGGGGCTGCTCGCCTCGATGGGCGTGGAGCGGATCTTCGCCTCGCCCGGCTCGGAATGGTCGCCGGTCTGGGAGCATCTCGCAAAGCCCTGTGCCGAGCCCGGTGCGATTCCGGTGTACATCTCCTCGCGGCGCGACGAAGTGGCGCTGGGCATGGCGAGCGGCTATGCCCAGCGCCACCGGCAGGCTTCCCGCGGTGATGATCCACACCACGGTCGGTGGGCTGCACGGCGCCATGGCGATGCGCGGTGCGATGCACGAGAACGTTCCGATGGTGGTGTTCGCGGGCGAGTCGATCGGCTTCGGCCAGGAAGACGCTCCGGACCCCGGCTTCCAGTGGCTGGCGAGCCTCGCCGGCGTCGGCGGCTCGGCGCGGTTGATAGCGCCGTGCGTGAAATGGAGTTTCGGGGTGAATGGATCCACACCCGCCCGCTCCCGGCGCTGCCGCATGCTAGACTGCTGCCGGGTTGGAGGGCCGCCCGGACAGCCGCATGGAGCACACGCATGGGTGCAGCGCGCGAAGTGCTTGAGGCACCGCTTTCGAGCGAGGAGCTCGCCGCGCGCTATCGAGAGCTGTGCGACGACCCGCGCTTCGAAAACCTGCCGGGAAAGATCGAGATCGATTCCTGGGGGCAGATCCTGATGAGTCCCGCGAGCAACTATCACGGCATTCTGCAGGGCCGCCTCTGCCAGAGACTGGCAGTCCTGGGAGGCCAGGTGCTCGTGGAAGCGTCGGTGGTGACGGCAACCGGCCTGCGCGTCGCCGACGTCGCGTGGACGAGCGATGAATTCATGCGCGAACACGGTTCGCAGACCCCGTTCACGCGCGCACCCGAGTTGTGCATCGAGATCGCGTCACCTTCGAACTCGCTCAAGCAATTGCGCGAGAAGATCGGCGCCTGCCTCGCCTCGGGCGCAGTCGAGGCATGGATCGCTTATCCGCAATCGAAGCGGACCGAGTTTTTCGGAGCGCCCGGCGCGTTGCAGCGCTCCGCCTACGCAGTCG